>JAEOUL010000313.1 GCA_016839345.1 Candidatus Thorarchaeota archaeon
GCAGCAGCCTGTATCGCAGCGATTGATGTTCTCGAAACTGAGGAGGAACATGTCAAGACACTCTGGGACAACCGTGAGTACTTCATCAAGGGTCTCCAACAGATGGGCTATGACACTGGCTTCAGCCAGACACCAATCATTCCAGCCATGACCGGTGAGAGCAGCAAGGCGGTTGCCCTCAGTGATGGACTCATGGAGGAAGGTGTGCTTGCACTACCAATCGTGTTCCCAATGGTTGCACGTGACAAGGCAAGGATTCGAAACATGATGAACTCCGGCTTGACCAAGGACCAGCTGGATGTTGCTCTAGCAGCCTATGAGAAGGTCGGAAAGAGAGTCGGAATCATTTAGAAAATTACTGTGGGACATCTCAACTTGAGATGTCCACTTCTCGTTTTTTCTCCTTTAATTAGTAAGCTATTACACGCAGAATAGATGTCATCGTTTCTTTACTATAACAACTACAATAAGAACAACCACTACTCCCGCAGATGCTAGAACAACTACTGTTGCCAGATCAAGGCCCATTACCGGTTCAGTAAGTGGTGCAGCGCCTTCTAATCGAAGTGATAGTTCACCCTCATAGTTGTCATCCATTCCTGGATGAGGTGCTTCAAAGTTGTTCCATTCTTCGATAATATGCGAATAGGGATATACGTAATCTTCATAATATGTGCGTGTGAGAGGGTATGCAAAACCATACGCTTCCTCTACACTCACATCACCATTTGAATCTGTATCAGCAAAGCTATTGAGCAATGCATTTGTGAAGAAGTGGTTCCATACGCATCCTAGTATGGGAAGTCCTTCCTCTTCAACACCAGCCCAGGAGAGTTCATCTTCATCAACAGCTGAGATAGCAATCGCTGGATTTGGATCATCCGCGACCAGTTCTGTGAATATTCCAGCCAGACATGAACTGATAAAAAGCAATTTGTTCTGACTGGGAATCTCCTCCCATGCATCTGCAAATGTGTTATTTTGAGCAATTGTATTATTCAGCCAAATTCCATGAGCAGCAATGAAAAGGAGTGCAATATCGTTCTCATCAGTATTATCGTTGAGAAATTGAATAGCCTGTACTACTTGTGCCAAATCAAATGCCTCATTTACAATTAGTAAATGACTCTCTTGCCAACCAAGGGTTGTTAGTGTGTCCACCCACCGATGCGTGTCCTTATAATCGGTGGGTATGTCTGTCCAGCCATCTGGATAATAGTTAATCTCCATTATAGCAGCCCATCCATCTCGTGTATCCTGAGAAGTTCCACTGGCGGAAACAGATGGTGTAAACGATAGAGCTAGAACCATCGTGATAACAAGAAAGATACATACTAGCGACCCATTTTCCCTGTGCATCAAAACCACTCTACATGTCAAACTATCATTAGATAAAAAGAGATTCAGATTCGAGCAAGAGATAGCAACGTAATACATATTCTGGACTATATATCAAATCCATAAGAACTCCCTTTCACTAGAATCAGGAATATAATGAACTCCGGCTTCACCAAGGACCAGCTGGATGTTACTCTAGCAGCCTACGAGAAGGTTGGAAAACGAGTCAAAGTCATTTAGATAATCCCTTAAAATTTAAATATCGGCTATTCAACAGAGGCAATAGGGGGCTCTCTATGAGTAGAATATGGGCCATGGCACTTGGTATTCTAGTTGTGTTGGTCTTCTCAACGAGTGTTGTAGCAGGGCCAGACGTGAAATCCAACTTCAAGGATTTAGGTTGTACAGAGCAGATTACTAATCACTCAATGATAACTCTGGCACAAGGGGGTGGCGCATTTCCCCTGCTATCCTATGTGGGAGGAAATGGGTATGACACGGTCATAGATGTAGAAGTTGATGAGTATGGCTTTCTTTACATCATAGGAACCACTAATTCGACAGACCTACCAGTGAACTACTCTTTGGATACCAGTTCAGGGTCTGACTATGACTGCTTTGTAATGAAGCTCACTCCCGATGGGAAGAGCATATTGTTCACAACGCGGATTGGCGGATCAGATTGGGAATCACCCATAGGTCTTGCAATTGATGATCTTGGTAATATCATTGTAGTGGGAAATACAGACTCGGATGATTTCCCAACTGCAAATGCATACGACTCATCGTTCAATGAAACAGATGCCTTCGTGCTCAAACTCGCCGCAACTGGAGACCGACTTATCTTCAGCACATATTACGGAGGCTCTGATTCCGATTATTGCTGGGACATGGCACTGGACTCATCCAACAGCATCTACATTGTCGGTGACACTACATCCCCAGACATTCCTCTGAAAAAGGCTTGGGACTGGAAGATGAGCGGCGATAGCGAATTATTCGTGGCTAAATTCACAACTATTGGTAACTTGACCTACTCCACCTACCTTGGAGGGGGAGATAATCGCTACGACTATTCTGCCGAGTATGCGTATGGAATTGCCGTCGATGCCATGGGATGCGTTTATGTTCTTGGGGAATCATATGCAGAAGAATTTCCAAGAGCCACCTATCTTTTCGGAGAAGAACTCCTTGAATATAGTTACATGGATAATTGGGGATTTGTCGCCAAACTAGATTCCAGTGGTAGTGACCTAGTCTTTGCCTCATTGTTTACTGTAGATGATTTCTTTTCCGTAGGTGACATCGCTGTTGCACCAACTGGAGAGATTTACATCTGCGGTGGAGTTAACTCTGAGGACTGGCCACTCATTAACTCACTACAGAGTAATATACAGGACGCGGACACGTACGTCATGAAGCTAAACTCTGATGGAACAGAGATACTATATTCGACATCCTTTGGCGGGTCTGACAGCGATTTTGCGTATGGCATTTGCCTTGATGCTGATCTGAACATGCACGTTACAGGTGTTTCTTACTCTTCTGACTTCCCGATGACAAACGCTGCTGACACATACCTTGAAGGAATGACTGAGGCTTTTGCCTACAGCATCAGTGCTGACGGAACGCAGATTCGGTACTCGTCATACATTGGAGGAAATTCAGGATGGGATATTGCAGTAGACACTCACGGCTATTCATACGTCGTTGGATACACCTCCAGCCCCTCGCTGGACACTTATCGAGCGCTCTTTCCATCATTGGGTGGAGATAGGGATGGATTCATTGTCAAAATAGGTACTCCTGATGATACTGACGGTGACGGCGCGTCCAACGCCCAAGAAGCCACCGCAGGCACATCGAACTCCAATCCTGATTCTGACTCCGACTCAATGCTAGATGGCTATGAAATTCTCTATGGACTTGACCCATTGAGCGACGACACAGGAGCTAATCCAGACGGTGACACGCTCACGAATATAATGGAGTTCAATGCCGGGAGTAATCCTACAAGCACAGATTCGGATAGTGATTCCATAAGCGACAGCGATGAATACGACACCCTCGGCACAGTCCTCTTCATGACTGATTCAGACCGAGATACTCTGGGAGATGCTCAAGAAACGAACATAATTGGCACTGACCCAACGGACCCGGATTCCGACCAAGACATGATGCCAGATGGATTCGAAGTTGAATATGACCTGAATCCACTCATAGATGACAGCAGGGACGATAAGGACAGCGATGGACTTGATAACATCGAAGAGTATGTGTACGGGACTCTGCCTGATGACCCGGACACCGATGATGACGGACTGGGAGATTACGCAGAAGTCATGATATACGGGACTAACCCGTTCATCGGAGACACTGATGGTGATGGACTTGGAGACAATGATGAGGTTGTCACCTATGGTAGCTCACCCACATCGGTGGATTCTGATGGCGACGGACTGAGCGATTATTGGGAGGTGAACCGAGGCCTTGACCCAGGAGAATATACCATGGACACTGGTGAAGCCTCAGAAGCCATCATTTTCGCACTAGCTGTTGCTGGAGGTACGACAGTTGTTGCATTGATCGGAGCTGAAATAGCTACGAAGCGGGAGGGATTGAGGAAGATACGGAGATTTCGCTTCTTTATCCCAGCAATCATCTTCCTACTCTGCATTTTATTGCTAGTTCCGTCGGATGTGCAAGGTCCAGTGAACCCAGGTCCGAATCTTATTGAAACGGAATCAGCCAGTTTCGCTTACACTGTAAGCGACAGCCCATATTTCACTGAAACAGTCTCTGTTGAGGTGTCCTACTTCATGTCCACGTTCGAGACCTCAACAATAACAGTGATTTTCTATGAATATGGCATTGAAGCGACCAGAATAGCGCTCATCATCGAATCCACATCTATATACCAACAAAGAGAATACGCACGAGGTTCGGTGACGTTGGAACCTGGAAGATACGAAGTCGAGATATTGGGTAGAGGGGTGCTTACAGAATTAAATCAAGGTCGCACAGATGGACGAAACAATGACCAGACTCTCTGGGCGACAGTCAAAATAGGATTTTATGGCGTTTCAGTAGCCCTCTTCATTTTGGGATTATTCGTAATGCGAAGAGAAGCCATTCACAAAGTATCCATGATGAGGGACTCATTCACTCAATTCGACGCAGCGCCTATAGAATAGAGGTACAAGAGAGAATAGGAAAATACTCTGATCCAATTCTCTCTTATCCCAATTTCGGAGGAGGGAATTCTTGCACTCCCAATCCTATCCCCAATGGTTGTCCGTGACAAGGCAAGGATTCGAAACATGATGAACTCCGGCTTGACCAAGGACCAGCTAGATGTTGCTCTAGCAGCCTATGAGAAGGTCGGAAAACAAATAGGAATCATCTAGGATTCAGAAGTGGAGCATTTTTCTCAAGGTGCACCACACCTCATTTTCTTTGCTAAGGCTTATCTCCGAAGATGTGCATATACTACAATATGTCGGAATTCGAGAAGGATGCAACCCTACGGAGTGTTTTACTCGATGCTGCAAAGTCGGGAGAGCGAATGAGATTCTATGGACCAGGAATGATGATCGTTGCTGAAGGACGCATAGCCTTTGTTGGCGAAGATGTTGTCGGAATCAAGCATGGTGACACTGATGACGCCGACGAGTTTGTTTCTTTAGAGTGTATTATCAAGGTGCAGACTCTAGGGGAGTATCGTCACTACTGATGGAACCAATGCATTTACAATTCAGGTCAAATTCCACCATAGAAGAGTAAGATGTACAACATCATAACAAAAACTGCTATCATAGCTACCGATTCTAAGGCATTAATCTTTGAGTCATCTGTAATCATAACTCTTAGTATGAACATCGTGGGGAAAGCGAAGAGTAAGAGCACAACCGAATAGAGTTCAATTGGTAGGATTTCAAGACCGAAGTGTAAGGGATCAAAGTATCCCAGAATTCCTGAGGCTATCATTGTAAATCCGAAGATGACAAAGAAGACTTGGACAATTCCCCCGAATGCATTGCTAAGCGCAACATCTAACTCATCCTTTCTATGACTACTTGCTACGATAATGTATTCTGGTGTACCTCCGAATATGACTAGCAATAAGGCGGCATGAATTACAGGCAACCCGATTTCATTAATTGCAAAATGAGCAAATGATGACAAAGCTTCACCGCCAAGTAATGCACCTATAGATGCAAGAACCAGAAAGACAACCACAGTTTGTTTTGGCATGACATCATGCTCAATCTCACAAGATATGTATGGGTCATCCGATGAAGGATCACAACGACCATAATATTTCGTAATTCGATAGAGATACGCAATAAAGACTAGAACCAAACATAGTCCGAAGAGAATCAACTCTCCTGAATCGAGAAATTGGGGAATGAGGACATTGCTAGCTGTTATGGGGAATAAATGAACTAAAACCATTGACAGACCAACTGAGAGTGATATAACTGCACCCATGCTGAGTAAATCGGATCCCACCCACATTATGGCATCTGGGAGTTTGAAGTTACCATGCTCATCCTTGGGCAGGACAAGAGTATATAGAGCAAAGACAAGTGAATTCATGAAGATAGTTGCTAGAGCTAGTATCCACGCCATCTCATATTGCCCACCAAGTATCAGGAAGACTAGTACACAGAGCTCAGGTATAGTGCTTGCAATACTTGCATAGATACCAGAAACATAATCTGTAAGGTGCATGTTGTGTGCAATGCCTTCAACTGAGAGAACAAATGCTTCACAAGCTCCAGCAATAAGCATGATACCTCCAATCAACTCGAGGTAAGGTACAATACTCTCAGGAATCAAGTGGACTCCTAAAAGTTCGAGAAGCAAAATCGGAGCGACTATTACTAAGCCAATTATGTAGGAGAGTTGCCAGAGCTTTAGTTTCACAATCTAGCACCGGCTCTTGGGCAAATCGACCTCATAATTAAACTTCTCCCTTGCAAATGAAGTTCATCTACATGTCTTCAGCTAAGACCTTTCGAATAATTGTTGTTGCAGTTCGACCAATGACCGTAATCACAATCTGAACCAACAAGGAAATGAAGAAGATTCCTACAGATAGGGACATTCCAAAGAAGCTCAGAGATGTAGCTGCCTCTGTAGCCAGAAAATATCTCCAGATAAGATAGTAACCATAGATTCCCAGAATTAATATGAAGCCTACAGCCAATCCGTAGATTATTACTACTGTCTTCACACCTGGCCGATTGAGGTCTACCTCACCAATACCCTCTGCAATAACGACTCTACCAATTCGTCGGTTGAATCTAACAAAGAAACCAATGGCTCCAAGCAATATGAAAAGTGTGAGCATAGCTCCTACCAGAATGAGAAAGATTGCTACATCTGGTTCAATGATACTAATGTAATCTCGAATCACATATGCTGCTGCGGAACCTAGCAGCATTATTGCAGACACAATTTCTGCAACTAGGGTGATAGTAGCAGTTCCCCTAAAGAGAGAGCCTATATCAAGGATCTCTTCATCAGTAATTTCGACAGCGGATGATTCATCAGTGGACAACATAAATCCCTCCGGAAACGTGCAGGATTATTGAGTTCTCACCCCTCATAAAGGCTTGTCGTCTGAGTGATAAACCTCAATAAGAAGAGCGTTCGTGTAACATTGGCGATGATTCAATGACTAATTATCTTCACGACATTCCTCCGGGTCCAGATCCCCCCAGCGAGATCTTTGTTATTGTTGAACTAACCAAAGCAAGCAAGAATAAGTATGAATATGATGCAGATCTCAACCTCTTCAAATTAGATCGTGTACTATATACGTTCGCTCCTTTTGACTATGGGTTTATACCTCAAACATTAGACCATGATGGAGACCCATTGGATGTCGTTCTCCTCATTAATGAACCAACATTCACATCATGTGTTGTTCACGCACGACCTATCGGCATAATGGAGATGGATGATGCAGGGAAAATAGACGACAAAATCATTGCCGTTCCATTGAAAGAACCTTACTATCGAGATGTGAAGAGCATCATTGACCTTCCAAGAAGTAGGATGGATGAGCTAACACATTTCTATGCAACCTACAAGATACAGGAGGGAGGTCACACAGAAATCAAAAAATTCAGAGAGTTGAATGATGCATTTCAGACGATAAAACGATGTATGGAGGATTACAAAAGGGGGACTTCCAGCTAATACTCACCAAAAGCATCTAAAGAGAAGTCAGAATCTGCAATTGCTTGAGTTGGTTTCATGAAGATAAGAAATGTCTACAGTGCAGTCATCTTCGATTTCGATGGAACATTAGCAGATAGTATGCCATTCCTTCAGAAGATAGGAGTTGATATCATGATGAAACACTTTGGAGTGTCAAAGGAAGATGCTACAGAGAAGTATGTTTCAACCACAGGGCTTCCGTATGAACATCAGATAAAGATGAACTTTCCAGACGACCCAAGAAATGAAGCAGCCATTGAGGAGTTTGAAGAGCTGAAGATTGAACGCATCTATGAGCAGGAACTGTTTCCGGATGCTGAAAGCACAGTACGTAAACTCCGAGAGACTGGATTTGGTGTGTTTGTTTCATCATCCACATTCCAGCCTACTATTGAAGAATACTTCAAGCGGAAAGGGATCCTTGACTTATTCAAAGCAATTGTTGGATATCGACCTGGATTCGAGAAAGGAGCTGACCACTTCAAACATATCAACTCAACTTACAATATTCAATTTGATGAAATGGTCTTTGTTGGAGACTCATTAAGGGACTTTGAACGCTCCAAGGGTTACTGCGATTTCATTCCTGTGCTGAGAATGTTTGATGCTCAGAGTTTTCATAAGATTGGTTACAACGGACAAATGATATCCAATCTCTCTGAGATACCTGAGATAATCGATTATTTCAATTCACAATTTGGGTAATTCCAAGAAGCCAAAATAACGGGTCGGAATCAACCTCTTCTGCAAAAAACTCTTTGTTTGGCAGGAAAAAGAAGTTAGGATTCAGCTTTTACCATGGTCGGTGGACCTTTACCTAAAACTTTGTTCATTCTTTCGAGTATTTCACGGATGTGAGGTATGAATGGTTCCGGAACAGTGATGATGTTTTCTTTTGGTAGGTTTTCAAGAACATCCAATATTTTCTCGAGTGTATGCTTCTTCATCTGACGGCAGACTGCACCTTCAAACATAGGAATGATTGTCTTGTCAGGATGTCGTTTTTGTAACTGATGAATAAGACCCATTTCTGTGGCAATCAAGAAAACTTTCGCATCAGACTCGGCGACTGTTTTAACCATCATTCCGGTCGACCCAACCATGTCCGCTTGTTCTTGAACCTCTATAGGACACTCAGGGTGAGCTATTGCAATTGAATCAGGATACTGCTCTTTCAGCTCAATCAACATACTCAGGTCAAACATGTTGTGTACATAGCAATGACCCCTTGAATCAAGATCTATTATTTCTACAGTTGTATGAGTCCGTACGTAGTCAGCAAGATTTGCATCTGGACCAAAGATAACTCGATTAACGCCTAATGATTCTACCACCTCAACTGCACTTCCAGAAGTGCAGATCCAATCAGCCTCTGATTTTGCTTCAGCTGTGGTATTCACGTAGACTACAACAGGGACACCAGGGTACTCCTTCTTCTTCTCTCGTATCTTCTGTGCATCAAGGTATCCTGCAAGAGGGCACAGTGCTTTAGGGTCAGGAATGTAAACAGGAATATCTGGCGAGAGAACTGCTGCCATCTCAGCCATGAACTTGACACCTGCAAAAATGATCATCTCGAATCCTGAAACCTCAGCTGATTTTCTGGCAAGTTGGAGAGAGTCACCAACAAAATCAGCTATCTCCTGGATCTCAATGGTCTGATAATTGTGTGCAAGAATGAGGGCTTTCCTTTCTTTTTTCAGTTTCAATATCTTTTCCTGCATACCTTTGATGTCTTGTTCCATCGAGAGCACCAATAATTAGCTGAGATTGAGCCTTTAAATAAAATTTCAAACGGCAAAGATTGTCCTAAAGACTCCTAATGAGTGACACGTGATGACTGGATTCAGAGTCATTTAAGTGTGCTTTTCAATCAGCATGGAATATTCGATGTCACTAACAAAGCCTAAGAAGGGGACATATAAACAAAGATACCTCGAGTTCGTGTGATTACAATGACTACGAAGAAAGGCATCCCAAAGACCAAGAACAAAATAATTCGTGATATGTTCTCAAAAGCAGAATCAGATCTCAGTATCATCTTAAAGGGTAAAGAAATTTCTGATGAACCTGGAATATTTGGCGAATCAAGGGAGCTGCTAGTATTTGAACTGGCAAAGTCTAGAGAGAGTCCCATAAACTCGCTTGGAAAAGCAAACACAGTGAACAATATTCTGATGGAGATCTTTAGGGATGCACGTGATGAATCTACAGTTTCTGATGTCATTCAATCAATGACTCTAGGTTTCTATGGATTTATCCTAGGAAATTATGATGACGAAGATTTCAGATATCTCTATAGATATTCTCTCAAACATGTTAGAAATCAGCAGAAGATTGAGCGATGGCTTAGAAAGGCTCTAGTAATATTAGCCGCAACTCGACACGATAACGAAAAGGAAATTATGTCTGAGATTAGATACTGGTTGCAGTTTTTGGGTGCACCTATCTTTAGTCCAGCTTCATTTGTTACATCCGGAGAAGAAATGGGAGTTGATATCAAATCAGTTGTTGAATCTGAAGATCTGAAATTAGTAGATGCACTTACTAGACATCCTCAATATCTTCGTGAGGCTGTTCAGGGTAGACCTTTCTTCGAAGTTTACAACAATTGTAAGGAATGGACTCCAGATGCGCTCCTTTCAGAGCATCTTTGTATAGCTCGACAGAGTATATACGAAGGAGCTCAGGAGGTTATCCAACCAGAGATGGATGTTGCACAATCTTTTGAGCGAGTCAAGAAGTATTTCGAGGAAAAGCAATTTCAAAGTCATAAGAAAGAAGTTCTGCCCGTTCGCCTCCAAGAGTTACCAGCACCTCCACCCGGTGATGCTGTTGACCCAGTAATCTTTGAACTCATTCCACAGAAGCTTCGAATGGGAATGTTACCTGCAGTCGCTTATTCTCGTAAGACTAAAAGTTTTGAAATCATTTTTCTTGGTGGACCAGGGATAGGTCGTAGTGGAATTCTAATCAAAACTGATACTGGAGGAATCCTTCTCGATTTTGGTTTATCAGTATCAAATCATAGAATCCCTGAGTGGGTTCCGGAGCTTGAAATGGTTGACACGGTTTTGGTGAGTCATGGACACCTTGACCATTTAGGAGGACTACCAATTCTCTTTGACAAGTTTGATGGCAAATGGTGTTCCGTTGGTCCAACTGGAGGAATTGCCAGATTACTTCTGAGTGACGCTCAAAGAGTTGGTACTCCTGCAGCTCCAAGACGATTCGATAAGCTAGACCTTATTTCAAGATTCAATGAAGATAATATCAAAAAAGTGACTGACAACCATGTACATCTTGAGTATGGGAAGAGTAACGAGGTTAGTCCGGGCATTGTTGTAACACCGATTGATGCTTGCCACATCCCAGGAAGTGCAGTCTATTCCATAGACGTCGAGGGTACTAAGATACTATACACTGGTGATTTCAACATGGATGAGTCTGCTTTGTTTCCTGGAGCAGCCTTGCCAACGGACGCAGATTATGTGATTTTTGATGGAACATACTGGGGGAGAGAGGATTTTGATAGAAAACAAGTTTCTGAGAGTATCAGTAACATCATAGCAAATCACGGACCAATTGTGATACCAAGCTTCGCTGTTGGTCGCTCCCAAGAGATTCTAACAATTCTTGAGAATTTGAGCATAACAAAGAACCGCAATGTCATGGTCACAGGAATGGCGGAACGTGTTACCAGTCTTGTGGGAGTTCAGGGGAACTGGGAAAGCATGAAGAAGAATAAGGTGCACCTAAATGAAGATGATGTTCTTGTTACAGGAGGTGGCATGCTAGGTGGTGGTCTAGCGAGATATCATTTCAACGAGCAAAGAAACAATCCAAAAGCAGCGATCATTCTTTGTGGCTATCTTGCACCAAGGACACCTGGATGGAACCTACTTCATGGTTACGAACCACACGAGTGTAAAGTAGAATATGCAAGGTTGAGTGCTCATTCCTCGGCATCTAATCTGAAAAATTTCATTGATACCTGCTCAGGAAAACGAATCATGGTTCACACACCCACAGAGAAGTCACCAAAAGGGATTATCATGCCTGAGTTTAAGGAGAGAATTATAATCAAGACGTGATCAGGCAACGACCTCAAGAACACCATCAAGAACCAGCTTTGTTGCAACAAACTTCATGGCTGGTAGACTAACATTTAATCTTCGTACAACATCTTGCATAGGAAGTGTCCCATCACACAAATCAACAAATTGCACAACAACCTCACCATAGGCTTTCTGTGTTTCCTTATCCACATCTCCCTTTTTCTTGAGATGGCTCTCTGGACCAATCTCTACCTTAAAGTCAATCCACCCAAACTGGCTCATAATTTGTAAGCAACCAATGACTGTTTCACGGGGCAGATCAAGACTTCGTACTAGTCCACCAACTGTGTCGTTACTCTCAATTGCGCTCTTCACTTCAACTACAGCTGCTCCAACATCTCGATTCTCAAAGGGCAATGGTTTCCCAGCTTCTCTGGAACGAACGATATAATCTAAACTGACATGTCGCAGTGGTAACTTAGTCAGTACATCAAATACAGAAGGTTCAAAGATTGTTGAATCTCCATCCCAAGTGTCCCAGATATCTTGGTATTTTTCTTCAATTTCCATAAGCAATGATGTCAATATACTACGCTGAACATCTTCATCACCATCATTAGTCACGATGAGTGCCATAACGAAATGTTTTGACTTTTCCACCATCACCAAGTTTCCTTCGTGCTCGATTGTTTCAAGAGCGTCAATAGCTCCCGAATCCGAGCCGCCTTCAGCATCAATACCTCCAAAGGAATCAAGGGCAGAAATCAACGATGCCACTGAATTCTTGTCGATTTCATCATCTGCGTATTTCAGGTGAAATGAAACGTCAGGCATACCGTCTTTTTGTACAATAAGAAGAGTGTGCAGGATACGGGATCGTTCAGGAATGACTTTCGGAATAATCTGCTGTTCTTGGCTTGTAGATTGTTTTGTAGTTTCAGAAGCCTCTGCAATGGCAATAGCTTTTTGACCGGTTGGAACAGGCGTTTTGCTTATCGCTTCAATGCTGCTCTCTGAAAAGGGAACCTCCTCAAATCCTCCTTGTTGTGTTGTTGCGGCTGGAGGAGTAGATATTTGAGGATCAATCTCTTCAGAACCTCGTCGAACAGTAATCATCTCGCTGATTGGCAATTCAGGGAGTTGAACACCAACTGTTTTAGCTGACACTTCAAGCATGAGTCTTATGAACTCTTCACGACGCGTCTTATCTGTAGCTACCATCGCGAAGGTAGGAGCTCCCAATAGTCGCTTGATTTTCTCGCTTTTCATTGATTCGGGCAGATCCTGTTTGTTCGCGATAATGAACAGTGGAACTGCAGGTGCTTCTTTTCGAATGTTTCGTAGGAGCGATTTTGTCTGCATCACGTTTCTAAAACTCGAGTCTGTAATCAGAAAGATTACATCGGTACCAGAGAAATAGAAACTCCAAAGATCCTGAAATACAGCCTGTCCTGCAAAGTCCCATACAGTCACCAAAAATGTACCAAACTGTATTGTTTCAGAAGAGTCTACTGCTACATTGATTGTGGGGACATATCCACCCGGTGCTGGTTCTTTTCCGAACATGAGACGCAAGAGTGTGCTCTTTCCAACACCACCGCTTCCTACGAATGAAACCTTGAACCTAGTGAAAATCAGCTCACCTAGAATGTCATCTAGATTGTCACGAATGTAGCCTATACTGTTACCTCTGAGTGCTGTAGAGATTCGAGCTGCTCCTTCTCGAACTCTGTGTAGAATAACCCTATCTTCATCACGGCCATCAGTGACAAAGAGAAGGAGCATATCGCCGTCAACTGGTCCATGGAAAATCTTGTGTTTCTCAGCAACAAACACGGGTGTATCGGGTGCTAGTCCATCAGTGGTCTGAAGATCTTGATATCCAGCGAGAAATTCGTTAATGTCTTTTTCCAGAAAGTCAATCTTCCAGAATCTAGTCCTGACTACAACGTTGCCATCTGCCCGTTCGATTAGAAGCACGTTGTGTATCAAGTCTTCACATCCGTATGTTGAGAGTAATTTTTATGGAGTTATCTACTTTTCTTGCTCGTTCTGTGTATTCTTGAACCTTATGGGTATATGCATTAGCTCTCATTGATGGTCACTATTTCCCTTCTGTGAAGTTCAGCAAAGACTGTAACAAGAACACTTGGTTGAAGTCCTAATTCATTTGCTATATCAACAATTGACTTGGTGCCATCAACAAGTGCAAGTATTTCATCTGCTCGTGAGTATAATGAGAGTACTTCATCATCAGGGACTCCAATCAATACTGGAGTATCATCAGGACCAATTCTCAGCTCGAATTTAATTGCACCCAACCTATTCAGGAGATGGATTGCGCCAAGCATCATCTCTGGTCCTTTTCCAGGAACAAGTCTTGACATTGTGAGTGTGCCGTCCAACCTTTTCCAGACTGCTTCCAGGAAGTCTCTCACTGGTGGGTTCTCGAATCGTTCCCACAAAAGAGCTCTAGCTTGTGATGGTGCCATTCGTCCAGGAATAGTTTCTGGAGGAAGGGTTGCTAGCAATTTCAGAGTGAAAGGTGGAGACCTAAATAGATCAGTGGGAGTATCAATGACCTCTGGTATCTCATCCATGAATAGATCAGGCAGAAATGAGAATCTTTTTCGCAAAGCCTTAACATCAGCGTCTTTACCTGTAATCAATGTGTAAACATAGTCATTCCGTTCAATGGTTATGTAATTGAAATCACCTGTCCTGAACACAGAAGTTTCAGTAGGACTATTAGGGTCAAATTTGAAAGCAGAAATCGCGGCTACAATGTTTGGTGCTATTTCGAGAAGTCTTGATTTTTCCTCATAGTAGTAACTATAGGCAGCCTCACCGGTCCGTTTGTCCACAACGAAGAATGCTTGGTGATTCAATGCATCATCATCAACTTCTTCAGATGCTGTAATCTTATCTACAGATGTATTAATACTCCAATTCTCAAGGGCAAGTTCAGGGTGCATGTCCATGAATCCAGCGATAGCCATTACTGAAAGAATCAGCATTGTTGGTTTTGGAGAAACTGAATCACAAAGTTCGAGACCGTATAATTCTTCATATTCTCGCGCCAGCTCCAGCTGATCATCAGATCCTGGTACAATAATCAACTTTGAGGAGGACTCGTCTCTAATCCTGAAGACAACATGTTCAACTCTATCAGACGTTGGTAGCGGTGGGGAGATTATTATCGCGAATATATCAGCACTTGAAAGATCTTCACTCCACTCTGTTTTGATTATTTCATCATGTGAGATACGCATAATTTCAACACTAAAAGGACCGACAGCGGTTGGAACAGTGTATGTTCGTCCTCTCTGACCACGGGTCTTAAACAACATCTCAACAGCAGATCCAGATTTGTCCTCGAAAGATGGATCCTCACCAGTAATGAAACAAATCCGGATACGTTCTCTTAGTAGAGATTCAGCGAAACTAACAAATTCCTCCTTAAATTCTCTAACAGATGATTGCTCCACTTGCTTTACAATTGCATCAGAGAATCGTTTCATCCGCTCCAAATCAGCATCACTAACAGTATTGGCATCAGTAACTCCAATAGCGAGAGTCACCTCACTTATCCTGCTAATAGCTGTACCTCTCCCTTCTATTTCAGTTGTTACGAAATCACGTGCAGAATCTTCTTGGATTAGTTTATAATAGACTTGAACAACACTTTGGATGAAATCTTCAGATACAGTGTCGCGACTAAAATTAATGTCTGCTAATGCCTTAGATCCTAATAGGTCAAAGAGAACAGCATTCATAATCATGATTGAAGTTTACTCCAATGAACTCTCTCAAAATAGTCCATATCCAAGGTCACTAATCAACCTTGTTCAGCTCTCATAGAAATGAAGTCCCGTAAATGTATATTTCCACGCATTAAGCGCTGGTAATCTGTTCTTGTCCAGGATAAATCGTATTCAATTCTATCTTCACCTCCTCCTGAAAATAGCGGAGGTAAATCTGAAACAGCTTCGGACACATTAACAGGAGGAGGCAAGGCATTTGTACATGGTCGCGAATCTTTACGAGTCTTACCTCGTACGATTGAAGCGAGAACTCCTTGTGGAATAGGGAATGGTTCACCATTTCTTTTGGCGACTACAAACACCCGCCTCCTGCGTTGGGGGACGCAATATTCCTCTGCTTTCAGATCGAGAATAGAAACCGAGTATTCCTCCTTTTCAAGCCGTTCAATGACACCTCTAATGACTAGACCCTGTTTCATCCACTTTATTCCAGGCACGTTCTCAATCACAACATTCTCTGGTTTAAGGGAATGAACAAAATCAAGCATCTTTAGCACGAGTGAGTTTCTTGAATCAGTTGGAGTCCATCGACCAGCTGTTGAAAATCCTTGACAGGGAGGTCCACCAATCAGGGTTGTTAATGTTCGGCCTTTTAATGAACATTCTATCTCATTAAGTAATGCCTCAGATTGAGAAATGCTAGTGACATCAGCACGAACCACATGAGTTGTTTTATGGTTGTATGCATAGGTTTTACACATGTGTGAATTAGCATCTGTTGCCAAAACAACATCATTTCCGGCTTGTACAAAGCCTTCAGAGAGACCTCCCGCTCCTGAGAACATATCCACAACAAGCCCTTGTTTAATCTGCTTAGCAACTGCTCTTGCTAAGAATGGTGGCACCGCATTTCCAATCTGCTTGTATCGTGAACTAAAACTACCTAAGAAACGATATTTGTCAGGAAATGATTGAAGTCGAGCAGCTTCCCGCATAGAAATCAATCGATTCTGATGGGGATGAATAAACGTACCATTTCCAGGACGATTGAAGTACGTATTCACAGTATAGCTGGGTAGGTGGTTCGAGAGTCTACCGTAGTATGTTGTACGACCACCAGAATTGCGTATCTGAGTTAGACGTGCTGATTTATCAACTACTTTTTCTGGTATGTCTTGCCAGTTCCCTCCTGGTGGAATAGAGCGTATCATCTCCATATCAAGATCACTCAGAGTGGAACAGATGTGATTATAGAGAAGCTCCTTTGCATCTTCTCGAATGGGTGACTCGGTTGTAACAAGTGATATGGAGTTCACAAATTCGACACTGCGATAGCACTTGAAAATCTTCTGATAGTTTGTTTCAAAGAGCGCGGACAATCTCTCGGATATCATTCTTCGGAGTTTGCCTCATCTCTAGGACAAACTGTGCTTTATTCGGAGAGAATCCGTAAATTGAGAATATATGGCCTTCTAACCTAGTTGATGAACCACCTTTACTATCCCTAATCGATTTTACTTCTGATACTATTGATTTGTAGAGATTTTTGGAGATATTGTCA
>JAEOUL010000314.1 GCA_016839345.1 Candidatus Thorarchaeota archaeon
CATCCACCACTGACCGTGTAGCGAATCGCAAATCTACTCATGTGTTGACACAGTATTACCTGTTGTCCACTAAATGTGAACATGATTATCTCTAATCATGCCAAGGAGTTGTTGTAGTAACTTAATTCCTACATAATCGTAGGTTCCCTACAATTTGAATCAGTGTACCTCCATCCTCTGCAGTCCACGCGTCTGACTCTCCATGACACACTTCACCGAGTCATCGACGTTGACGGTCCTCCACCGGGAATGGCACCAATCTCATGGCCTGGTCCCGATGAACCTTTGTTCAGTGTTTGAAGACATCTGAACTCCGGACCTAACGCTAGCACATCACGTTTTCAGTGAGCGCTCCGCCAGCCTAAAGGGTTGGCGATTTAAAGCTTGCTATGCGTCGAGGGTAGTTACCGTCACCGGTGCTGCCAGAACAGCCTCACGACGTTTACGTCGCATAAGACCTTCTCTTCGACGAGAGCACATTAATTTCTTCAGAATTTGCGTATAAAGCTTTTGCCAGAGGCGAAATTTTTGAGCTCTATTTCAAAGATAATGCCTTGTTTTGAGCCTCAATGAGACCTGAGATACCTTTCATTGCAAGATCAAGCAGCTCATTCAATGCAGTTCGACCATATGTTGCTCCTTCAGCAGTACCTTGAACCTCTACGAACTCGTCATCTCGCATTACAATGTTCATGTCAACATCAGCATTTGCATCTTCAGCATAGCAGAGATCCAGAAGTGACTCTCCATTAATCAGCCCAACACTGACAGCTGCCACATTACCAAGCACTGGACGTTCGGAAATCATGTCCAAGTCCAGCATGTAATCAAGTGCGTCACAGAGTGCCACATAAGCCCCGGTAATCGCTGCTGTTCTTGTTCCTCCATCAGCTTGAATGACATCACAATCAATTCTAATCGTATTCTCTCCAAGTTTTTTCATATCAACAGCGGCTCTTAGCGAACGTCCTATCAGGCGTTGAATTTCCTGAGCACGACCACTTAATTTGTAACGATTCATTCGATCATCAGTGGAGCGTGGAAGCATTCCGTATTCTGCAGTCACCCATCCCTGATTTTTACCATTCAGCCAACTTGGGACGGCTTCTTCCACACTAGCGGTACAAATGACTTTGGTTTCCCCGGTTGAGATTAAAACGGACCCTTCAGGATGTTTGAGAAAATTGCGAACAAACTCAATAGGACGAAGTTCATCGTTTGCTCTACCATCAGTTCTTGGCATTGTGATGCATCCATTCACACAGGGTAAAATCGACTATTAATCAGTGTCGGGACTCGTATTAGATAGCTTTATTGACGTTCCCACATCTGAGTAAGATTGGAGTCCCTGAAGAGAACAATAGGAGAAAATATTATGGCAGATGTTCATCGACGGTTTGAAACTGCACTACGTGATACTGTGGATGAATGGAAAAGACATGCAAATGTGAAGGGAATCTTTACGTATGGATCATTTGTGAAAGGTACTGCAACTGCAAACTCGGACCTGGATATTGGTATTGTCTGGGGAGCTGATGATGCTCCTGTAAGGCTCATGTCAACACACAAGGAAGTTCTCGTTGATATGGTCTTTATGACTGTTAGTGATGTTGAGAGTGTTTTTGATGGGACTACCAAAGATGTGATAACAATATCTGAAGTTATCAGTCGTCTGAAAAATTCCCGCGTAGTTCATGACACTGATGGATTGGTCAAGAGCTGGCAAGAAAAATCTATGAATTATGCATGGTCAGATGAATCCATCTCACTGATGAAGAGCATAGCTGTTGAGCATTTGAACAGAGCAAGGAAATTAGCTGAGGAAGATGAGGGTCCAAATGCAATCCACGAGTTGCGAGAGGGTCTCTTCAACCTCGGTCGTGTCATCCTAATGACAAACAACATCTTCACTATGCTCAAACCAGCTGAAGTGTTGACAGAAGTCAGAATGCTCGATCCTATCGCATATTCACTATTTCTTAGAGCATTCAAACTCAAGGGTATGGATGAACCTAAGCTATTGACTGTGCTCAAGGATCTGCGCTACTGGTTAGAAATAGCTGAAACACAAATAGATAGAGTGGTAGTTGACGAGCAGGCAGTTCTTGCTACGGGCCTATTATCTCAAGCCCAGAGAGAATATCATGGATCGTTGGGTTTGACTTATAATGGCGACTATGAGCTTGCTGTACTTGAGATGCGTCAAGCGGCCTGTTCTCTGGGTCGAACACTAATAACCCTCAAAGAGTTCTCCAGCTTTGTGGATGGAGCCTTCATGGACCAGCTTAGTGAGAGTGAGCCGGTATTCTATGAAGAGATACTGGTAGAACATGGAGCCTATGATATACTTCCGAAAGAGATTATGAGGATAATCAGCGAGGCTCAGTTTATATCACAACGTCACTAGGTTAGATTGATTAGGTGAATTCAGAGCTTTCAGATACAGTGGTTTCTATGTCGGATGTCGAGATACTGAAACTCTTGAGTGTTACACTGACAAGAGAGAAGCAGGATGTTCTTGAGGAAGAGATTCAAAAATACGGCGCAGCAACCAATTGGACAATCAGACAGATACTAAAACAACATCTCACAGGACCAACAAAAACAGTAGAAACGTTACAGAACACCTTTTTTGAAAAGTACGATAAACGAATCCAATACATGGAAGATGTTGTAAAGACTGCGCGTGTAGAGATTTCAAACCACCGCAAAATGACAAAGACTGTCCGCAGTATGAGGGATAAACCACCCTTCTTTAAACCAGGACGATTAATTCTATCACAGCCAATAATCAGATTGAGTGAAAAAGCAGTAACCTTGTCAACCTCTGATGATGGCAGGTTGGCTATACCATTTGACAAGCGAAGTAGGAATCGATTGGCTGAGAGGATAGCATTAATTTTGAGAAATGAAAAGCCGGGAGAGATTAACAGGAGGTATGGACGCATTCGCATTACTTGGAACAGAGAAGGATTTGCAGACATTGATATTCGTGCAATGTTGTCATAGGGTCCATGAAACAACAGATCCTGAAAGGTCAGCAGAATAAACAATATTTCCAGACCATGCCACCGAAGCAATTCCTGTTACAAGTTGTTCTGAGGAAATTTCTTTCAAATCCTCGAGTGACCAGATTCTAAGTGTACGATCCCAACTTCCGGAAGCCAGAAACTGGCCAGATGGATCAACAGAAAGAGAACTAACTATGTCAGAATGTCCGGTCATCCCTTTTTTGTCTCTTATATTTCCGGGATTAATCCTGAGGATTTTTCCATCATGAAATCCTAGGAAAACAGATGTTCCATCAGATGTTGCAGCCAAAGAACGAATTCG
This sequence comes from Candidatus Thorarchaeota archaeon, assembly GCA_016839345.1. Next base: position 3,334 of record JAEOUL010000314.1, read on the forward strand.
CGTTCCAGTTTTTGTGAGGATTTTCACAGGCTCATAAGAGGACAAATCCCAGATTCTAGATACTCCATCATATGAGGTTGTGACCATGGTTCCATCTTCATCCATGAAAGCTATTCCTGAAATATCGGAGCTGTGCGCTTGAATATTCTTCAAGCATTTTAGACTGCTGAGGGAAAACACCTTGATTTCACCATCACGTGCCCCAGAAGCCCCTTTTCCAGATTGGACTGATATTGTCAGTGTTTTAACTTCTGATGAATGCTTTAACACAAATGGTTCTTCTTTACTCCTAGTATTCCAGAGTCGTGTAGTCTTGTCCCAACTGCAAGAAACGATAGAGCTTGCTTTCCCTGCGAAGGATACTGATGCAACTGCACCTTCATGACCTGTGATACCACGTTTCGATTTGCCAGATTTTGAATCAAAAAGAAGGATTTGACCATCCATTGTACCACAGGCAATGAGCCGACCGGTTGGGGCAATCGAGATGCTTGTCAAAGGGGATGGTGAACTAGTATCTGGTCGAAAGAGAAGTTTCTTTTTCAATCTGAATCACCGTAAGACAAGCACCAAATGATTTTCTTGTATGTTCAGTTTAAAAGTGTGTAACATATCATCTACGTTTTATTATCAGATAGACCAAGGGTGCAGCAATAATGATAGTCAATCCAAGACCGTATATGATAAGCGTGGAATCATCGGATGTATAAGTGAATCCATTATTTGCTTGCTCTACTACGAATACTTCAAGCACCTCACCCACAATTTGCAGGCTTTCGGCACTACATTTCTCTGGTGTGTCTTCAAGTGTATGCCAATACCAAGGAAAGGGGTATTGAATTAAATCAACAGCAGGTATTCCAGCATCCAGAAAAGGTCGATGATCATCATAGATTGATCCGCTGTAGCCATTGAGAAATGTGTCATTGTGACCCAATTGATCAGCGATACTCCAAAGGGTATTCTGTAGGGAGGTGGTTGAGCTACTCTCCCGCGGTAGACGTAAATCCGCATCACCTACCATATCAGCTAGAACCATTGCTTGTATAGAGTTTCTTCGATTTGGATCAAGCTGTGATACATAATAAGTTGAGCCCTGAATCCAATCCCATCCGTTGATGTCGCCAGAGTCTTCTGCATCAAAGAGAACAATCTCGGTAGTAGACCGAACATCTTCAGGAAGTGAAAAGGCTAGTTCCATCAATACTGAAACTCCACTTGCTCCATCATTGGCACCAATAATGGGCTTAGACCAGTTTGCAGGATCAGGATCAGATGTTGCGTTAGGACGAGTATCATAGTGTGCTCCAATTATGAGAGGGGAGTTTTGTGAGGATTCCCAAGTGACAATGATATTGACGCACTCGACTTCCCTGTATGTGAAATTCTGAAAGCTCACAGTCCACCCCGCTGATTCAAATATTTCGGAAATCATAGACCGACAGAGGCTCAAGTTCTCTGAACCAGGAGGGCGTGGTCCAAAATCGCACTGATTTATGAGGTATTGATATGCATTGGTTCCATTGAAACTAGGACTATGGGAGATTTGGAGTGAACTTATCGGACTTATCGCCAAGGTGACAAACAAAGCAGCAGCTGTAGTAGTCCAGAATATTTTCATTATTAAATCGAAGACTAAATTAGTACCTAAGAAGCTTTTCAGTTTGAAGCTGTCATTCTTGATTGAACCACTTGTTTAATGATAGTTGGCAGTTCTTTTGGCAATTTTCGGATTACTGTAGCGGGAATATCGGAGTAGCCTATCTCACCTCGAGCAACCATAGCCATAATATCAGCGGCTAGTCTGTGACCATTCACTCTGGGGAGGACTATGTCTGCCAATGATAAGCCATACACACCAACCTTTCCAGCCATAGCAAAGTTATCTGAGAAAGCATCATGACACAGTTTCTGATATTCAGACAATGTGTTTTCATCATGTCTGTTTTCTGAGATTGCCTTAGAAATGACTGTTGCAGCACAAGCACCAGACTGCATAGCATAAGCAATTCCTTCACCCATCATAGGATCTACGAAGCCTGCAGCATCTCCAATCAGAATGGCACGTTGAGTTACATTCTTACTACGTAGTCCATCCCCACCTAGGAAGAATGTCCGTCTTTTCTCCAGAGATAATTGGACACCAAGTCTGTTCTCTGTCTGTTTGCAGAATTCATCGAAAGTAGGTCGTAACGATTGCATTTGAGCGGCGGATCCTGCAATCCCAATTGCAAGATGTTCCTTCTTGGGAAATACCCATCCGTAACTTACTCTACCCTCCACAGGGCATATCTCAAGAACAGAGGGATTTCCATTTGTAGCCTTCAGTACGCCTTGCTCTCCAACATGAAAATCAGCTTCCATGCCAAGTCCAACCTTGGTCAAATCTTTTCTTCTTGGACGAAGTCCAAGGGCTCGACTAACGATTGAGTTCACTCCATCTGCACCAAGAAGAAAATTACCTCGAAACTCTTCTCCATCAGCAAGTTTGACCACTGCCGATTTTGAAGATACCGTGACATCTACAACCCGTTTGGAGTCTAAGAGTTCAGCTCCCGCAGTTTCTGCTCGTCTTGCCAAGAATTCATCAAATTTGTCGCGAAAGACAGTAATTCCAATAAGTTTGTCAGAGATGAATTCAGCCTCATTATCGTTGGAAAGGATGAATCTGAGACCGTATATTTTTCGCTCAACAATATTGCGAGGTACTCGTCCGTCGAGTATTCTGAGACCTCGGTACATCACAGCCCCGCCACATGGTTTCTCACGTGGTAATTCATATTTTTCCAATATGAGCGTGCTGAGTCCCATCTTGGCACAATCATGTGCAGCAATTGAACCAGAAGGGCCAGCTCCCACCACGATAACGTCGTAGGTCAAGACTTCTGAACTCCTCCTTTGGGAATTACAGTTTCAAATCCATTCACGATGATGTACTTTGAAAAACCCGCTAATTAGCTTTCACTTTTCACTGGAATAAATTCAAAGGAATCGTCATAGTCGTTCTCATCCACTCCAAGTTTGTCCCGAATCAAATTCACAAATGAGGGATTGATTTCATACCCAATTGAATTCCGTCCCAATTCACGTGCAACCTTTAGGGTTGTGCCGCTTCCCGCAAATGGATCGAGAACTGTATCGCCTATAAAGGAATAGAGACGGATACATCGTCTTGGGAGCTCCTCTGGAAATGGTGCTGGATGGTTCTCTTGCTTTGCAGATGCTGGCTGGAAATTCCAAATTGAATTCTGAACCCAATTAGTAAACTCATCATGACTAATCTCGGAGGCCTTTTTGATTTTAGGATC
>JAEOUL010000052.1 GCA_016839345.1 Candidatus Thorarchaeota archaeon
ACCAGCTCTCTAGCCTCATCCCAGCTGAAATGCCATACTGGATTTTCAGAAGGTGGTGCAATAACATCATTCCCTTCAAGTCTATCGACTCCCAGAATTTTTCCCTTTACTTTCAGGAATTCTCTAAATTTGTCAGACGTATTCTCTATGACTGAGAGAAGTGTTTCCACAGCGTCCTCATCTACGTCTTGGTCCAATAGACTCTGAGTCATTGGAGAAGGATGGCCCCTCAGTTTTACCATAGACATGTGGTCTTCGCAGAGAGACCTCAGAGCGAACGAATGAAGCAATTTATCGTCAGCATAACTCTTGTAGAGTACTTCTGTAGCCATACGCCGTACATTACGGTCAGGATTCATACGTAGAGCACTAAGTTGATTGTAAGTTATTGTCTTCATTTCTCCTTCAAGCTCTACGTCAAAGGTTTTTTCAGCAACCCAAGCGGAATGAAGTTGAGAGAAGAGGTGAATTCCATATAGATCCTTTTGGAGAACTGTCTTCTCCTCAGTCTCACTGAGATGATATTTTGATACATTATGCAATCGTTCAAGATAATGTTTGAATTCAGAAAGACCAGGGTCATCTATTAACTCCGGTTGATTTGTAAGAAGTTTTCCGAGATTTAGATTGATAGGTGTCAAGATTTGTTCAACTTGACTTCTCGTTTGGTGAGACCATCCATTTAGTTGCACGGTCTCTTTATCGGTGGAATCTGCATTGAAACGAAGAATGCCATAATTTGTTATATCCAAAAATTCTGTTCCAAAATTCGTCACCATTTCAAGCATCTCTTTGATATCTGCAGCAGACATCAATTCAATCTTTGACTCATACTTTTTACCGATTTCTTTTGCGCGGTTAATTAGACCATCAAGCATCTCCTTTACTTTGTCAATGGGGGCACCATCGACTAATACAGATAAATCCCAAGTCCGCTCTGACATAATAAATTCCCAACTCGTCCTAAGATGTGTCCTCGTAAAAAAAGTAGTCATTGTCTGAACAGAATAGAATTATTCACCATTCATATTTTCGATCTTTTCCTTCAGAGCATAAATGGGCTCGTTTAAGACCCAATCATCGTCGATTTTCCACCTGCCTTCAGAGTCCACATTTTCGATATAGAACCAATAGAGTCTACTGTGATCTCGTACTGTGTCCATTGTAAATACTTGAAGTGAGGGTATTCTCTTCCAGATCGTATAGAATAGATTATGCTCATGTGAAGGGGGCATCCTGCCCCAAAGAAGAATGCCACCACCATCTAGAAGGTCAATAGATAGTGGAAAAGGTGGCGCAAATGGGGATTGGAAGGCATTGTAGATTTTGGCTCTATTTTCATCGGAAGCTACTGATGCATAGTAGAGTTTTGTTGAAGAGATATCAAAACGGGATCTATCAATCTGAGCTCGGATAGATTCGATGAAGTTTTCTCTCACAAAAATCATCTTACGACTGACTGTACTCTGTGAGAGGGAGAGTTTCTTTTCCAATGCATTCTGTGTGATGTCAGCATTAGCTGTGAGTTGTTTAAGAATTTCAAGTTCGACTCGCGATGGCAAGATTGCAATTGAATCGTTTTTCTTTGCTAGTGAGGGAAATGAATCAGAGGCATCGGATATGATCGTACTCCATTGGTTCCAATCGTATTTCCACGACATCGAATGTGAATCGTACAGCTTCAGATTAGTAATAGTAGATTTACGATAGCCAGTACTTTTGCTTTTAGTATGACCGTCAGACAGACCTAAGGTCTTGAGGGTTTGTAGGAACTTCCGGAGGTTTCGTTCCGCTTTTTCAGGAATATCAAATTGAGCGAAAAGTCCAGGATAAGACCCGTAGATTCTGGTGCGATAGTGAGTATAAGGATGAAGGTCGCAAGCAAGTTCCAAATTCTTGAGCTGTGCTTCATTTTTAGCCTTAAACAGAATGATGTGCCTATCTAATCCCAATTTAGAGGGATCAAACACAGCAATAGGATTGGATAGGATCTTATCGGTTTTGAGATCTTGAAGATGCTTCTTTGCGGTGACCCAGCTTGTATTTGCTTTAGCCGCTAAATCACTCACTGATATCGTAGGACGTAATTCGATAATCTGGAGAAGTCGTAGGTCGAGTTCAGAGATAGTTCGAACCAATCATAGCGCACCCGTTTTATCTATCTTAGGCAACAATTGTCAACTCATCTAATGGCAGAATTCACTCAGATTAGAAGATAGACACATGGGTCGGTATCACCTGACCCCTCTGGTGGATCAAAGATGTATTCCGCACTATCAGAGACGGCTCCTGTGGTGTGCACATAGACGGTCAGGCTGAAAGTATAATCACCAGATTCAGTGGCGTGATCAAAGAGATATATCGTACAATGTAATGTAGTAAGACATGAGATAGCTGAATATGAATAGGTATATTCGAAGCCAGAGGGAAGGGTCAGAGATATGTCAATGTTTAGAGTGTATTTTTCAGCTCCATTAAGTAGAATATTGAAACAACCGACGATATCATTCTCATAACCTTCTTCATCAGCATCAGTATATTCGACAGAGATAATCTTCAATGATGCATCCAATGTATTTGATAGACTAGTTGCTCCAGTCCTATGCGCTGAAACCGGTAAAATGATGCCTGAAACCAAAAAGATCAACATGAAACAGGTCAAACCCTTGAACAAAGAAACACGACGCAAAATGATTCACCTTTATTGATGATTACGAGGGTGATATATTAACTATTTGACATGAGGTTTCATACATTATTCAGTGGGTAATTATTATAGTATTTGTCACTATACTATAAATTATACCCAATTCTTATTAGGGAGTGTTTCAATATCGAACTCACTGGGTCTAGAGACCCATGTCGCTATGTGGTGAAGAGAATGAGATTCAAGACCTTAGCTATTATGGTCATGCTCTCAATTATGCTGACTGCGATTCCTATGACAGTGGGTACAGTCACATCGTTGACTAGTTTTCAAGGAAACTATGATGCAAGAGCTTTATACATCTGGGAAGATACAGATCCCGAAACACAATGGGGTATCGAACGTATCTTTGATGGCGTCTATGATGGATATGTTCCTACTACTGATGTTGACATTGCCATACTTGATACAGGAATTGACACCGATCATCCTGATCTTGTGGCTAACATTGTATGGACTTATTCAGCTGTAGAGTCGCTGACTATTGAGGACAAAAACGGTCACGGTTCTCACTGTGCTGGAATTGCAGGTGCTGAACAAAATGGGTTTGGTGTTGTTGGAGTCTACTCAAATGTAGAGATTTATGCAATCCGTGTTCTTAACAACGGAGGCGTGGGGTCATGGGCAGACATCACTGCTGGAATTTATGCTGCATGTGGAGGACCTGATGGTATCGAGGGAACTGAGGATGATGCTGATATAATTAGTATGAGCCTCGGTGGTTCCGGTGATGATCAGGGACTACATGATGCAATAATTCATGCATACAATATGGGCATTGTCATCGTTGCTTCTGCAGGCAATGGCGGCGATGGTGATCCAACTACAGAAGAGATATCCTATCCAGCTGCATATCCTGAGGTCATCGCTGTTGGTGCAACAAACACTGATGATCTGGTCGCGTCCTTCTCGAACACAGGTTCCTACATTGAGGTGGCAGCTCCAGGAGTACGTGTCTATAGCACATATAAGTTTGGTAGATATCAGACACTCTCTGGTACTTCCATGGCGTGCCCTCATGTAGCAGGACTTGTTGCTTTAATCATCGCAGTTCATGGAAAGATGCCAGTTGGAGACTTCAATGATCGCTGTCCAAATACTATACGTGGGTTCCTCCATCGAACATCACTTGATTTGGGACCATCTGGTTGGGATCCAGCGTATGGTTATGGATTGATACAGGCCGGCCAGCTAATTTAGAATCATCCGTTGAGAAGATAGCAGGATACAGGTACCTGCTATCTCTTTTTTATCTTTGATCCAATTAATGCCAACAGATTCTGTGAAATGGCCTAATAAAAAATAGTCATCAAGTATGTACACATAGAGATTCAGTTAAATTGTACAAGAAATTGAGCAAATGTGCAATGTTTGCTCCTAGATACGATCTTCATATTCACTCATCTTATTCAGATGGACGGGATGGTGTACAAGATATAGTTCATAGAGCAGATTCATTGCATCTTGATATGATTGCAATCACAGACCACTTCTGGCCATCCTTGGGTTCACAACGCGGTGGTAAGAATACCATTGAGAATCGTAGGTTTGAAATTAGTAATGCTAGAGTAGATCATCCTAGTCTGACCGTTCTAGATGGAGCTGAGGTAGATATCCAATCGAATGGCAACCTTGCACCTGTAGCAGGAGGGCTCGAGCAGTTCGATATTGTAATTGGTTCCTTCCATCGGATGTGTGATTCCAGGACTTGGGCAGCAACTCTAACGAAGGCACTTCAGAAACCTCAGTTTCACATTCTAGGACATTGGGATGGATATCTCTCTTCGTATCATGATGAAGATGGTGAAAAAGTAGCTAGGACAATTGCAGAAGCCGGAATTGCAATCGAGTTGAATGCAAGATACCTACCGGAACACACAGAATTCTTGGAGCTTGCTAGAGATCTGGGATGTGTCTTCACTTTTGGAAGTGATTCTCACTCTGTTGAAACGATTGGCCAACTTGATTATCAAAGGAAATTGGCTTCAGATTTTGAGCTTGAGTTGATCAATCTTGATGACTTATTGAATTGACAGAGTTGAAAATTCCCAGAAACTAAAATTCC
>JAEOUL010000315.1 GCA_016839345.1 Candidatus Thorarchaeota archaeon
ACACCACTGTCATTGTCGCGTCGATGCTGCTTTCTCCACTAATGGGTCCTATGTTGGGAGTTGCATTAGGCTATGTTGTAAGGGATAGGCAATTGTTCGTCAAAGGTACTACGAATGAACTCATCTCCCTAGGTCTTTCATTTGCTGTTGGAATTGTAATGGCACTGGTTTTACCAGTACTAATACTTGGGTCACCGCTAGATTTCATAAGTACTATTGAAGGCCACATGAATCCATTGAATCCAACAGTAACAGAAATCACTCGTCGAGCTGGTTTTTCAGCAATTGATGTTGGAGTGGCAATCATTTCAGGACCTGCAGTAGCAGTTTCTGTAACTAGAGGTGACATGTCAAGCCTGGTAGGTGTTGCAATATCAGCAGCTTTGATGCCACCTGCGGTAAATGCTGCACTAATGATAATGCTAGGTGCAATCTATGGAAGTACTACCCTTATCGGAATTGGGGGCGGATCGCTTCTTCTATTGGCAATGAACATCATCCTGATTGACTTGGCTGCAATCGTGATGTTTCGTATCAAGAAACTGACCCCATTAGCAGACCGATCTGCGACTTGGACAGCAGTCACACAATTCACTAAGACCCGCTCTGAGAGCCTTTATCACACACCCCGGCCTGAAACACCAGAAGCAACTTTCAAACCAGCACCAACTACTGAAGGAGGAGCTGTAACAGCAAAGCCAGAAGAGAAAGAGCTCGAACCTGAAAAAGAAACAAAAGAATGACGTGGGGTATGAATGGCGGATCTAGTTTATCGCCTTCTTTTCGTATGTATCTTCATCATATTCTGGTTAATCAGGTTGTATTACGTGAAGAAGACAAGAGACCCTGATGCACCTCGATCAAGAGAAGAACGTCGGGCAGCAATGAAGCAGGAGGGATGGACAGGGATTCTTTTAGTTATACTCACATATGTTGAGATTGTTGTGGTTGTGTTATTCCTCTGGGGACCTTCATGGATGGCTTGGGCAGATTTAGTTTTCCCATTTTGGATTCATTTGACTGGAGTTATCCTTCTGATTTGATCGATACCCTATATGGTGTGGGTACATCGGACCATAGGACAGCATTACTCCTATGCTCTTGAAACAAAGACTGAACAGAAACTGATTACGTCAGGACCCTATAGTAGAGTCAGACACCCTCTTTACTCAGCGCATAACCTCTTCAACCTGGGAATGGTTTTCTTAACAGCATATTCCCCATTAATTCTATTCGCAATAATTGGTGTTCCATTTACCTATGCGCGGATGAAAACCGAAGAAAAAATGATGATTGAGAAATTCGGTAGTGAATATGAGGAATATTTGAAGAGAACGGGTCGTATTTTTCCAAAGCTTCGAATCTAGTATATTCTTGTCCTGTAATGCCTAGGTATCACAAGAGGATATAGTGTACTTTTTGGTTAGAATGGTTAACTTTCATGGAGACTGAAAAATGGGAGAACTCAAGAATAAACTGTTCAAAGGACTCACAGAGCACGATATTCTTACCTGGGAAGAAGAAAAGATGCGTTATCAGCGAAAAATGGGACGAAAAGTCACAGATCTTGAGTTTCTACGTTATCTAATGATGTACGCATCGAGACCTGTCATCACAACCAAGGATGGAGTTTCAACGGGATTCCTTACTGGTCAAGGACCAATCTACCAAAAAGGAGGAAACCCCCCAGTTCGTAGTAAACTTTCTCCACCATAGTCAATGGTCATGTAACAATCCTTTTATGCTAAGATACCAAAAGGTATCTTAGATTCAGAAGACTCGATGACGACTGCAATAATTAGTCAAGTATAGTCGGATTCAATGAATTTCGATTTATTGGAGAAAACAGAATGGAATCAAACCAAGAAGAACAAGTCTTCCCAGATTGGTTATCAAATTCAGGACTTGATTTCTGGCAACCAGATGAGCTTTATATAGAATGGCTTCAATTCCTCTTTGGAATCTGGGAGAAAATCGAATACTTGTAATTCATAGAATTACATAACCCAAGAAAATAGGATCAAATCAAGATGTCGCAAGAAGGACCCGGAGACCTAGACAGAGTTTTCAAAGCTCTAGGAAATGAAACTAGGAGGAGAATTCTTAGACTTCTTGCTCAGCGTGCTCACTATCCATATGAATTGAGTTCTATGCTAGGATTGACCCCACGAGGAGTTTTCAAACATCTAGAATCACTACAACGAGCAGGTCTTGTTGAACGAGAGCATGGTGAAAGTGAGCTGGGCCCTGATAGAGTATACTATAGATTGAACGTTCGATTTGGATTGTCAACCACAATCCTGCCAGATGCTTTCGTTGTCAGATTGACAAAGCATGGGCAGGAAGGTAGATTGATTGTCCCACATGGGTTTGTTATTCCTGAAGCCAGACCAGATGTTGCAGCTGTCCGAAGATTGCTCAGAGAGTTGGGTAAGGTCAACAAGCGTCTCACGGATTTAGATGAAGAGAGAATGCGGTTTGCATCCGTTAGAGGTCAGATAATCCGACAAATTGAAACCATTATGGACGAGGCTCAATGGGATGAGGAAAGCTGTCAGAAAGTGAGGTCTCTACTAGATCCTGTTGGCCAACAAATGGATGAACCCATAGAAGAAGATACTTGGACTTCAACTGTGAAAGAAGCCCTTCTACTCTTTGAGAGAATGTTTTCAAGAAGCCATTCACAAGTAAAGAGGAAGCAATCTTCAGAAAAAGAAGAAGAGTTCGTTTTGGACCTCGAATAACTACCAGTTCCAGATTATCTTCCATTCGGACCTTTTTTCGTTGGACATTACTGGCACGTACTCAATTGGATTGTAAAGCAATTCCACACCGTTTGATTTCTTGACAGTTAGGTAATGTTTTGCTCTGGAAGTGGTAGATGATTCCCCAGAGAAGGGGAATATAGGCATATATTGCTCCTTAAAATTGAGTCTACCTGACGCAAGGCATCATAAATTACCTGAATTTGTGAATGAAACTTACTCTTCAAGGCGCTTCATGAATTCTTTAAAATGGGGACAGAGTCCACCTTTCCAGTAGAGGTTACCAAAACATTCCTTTCTGAGACCAGTCCGCTCTACTCTGCATTCGAAGCTTTTCTCTCCATCAAAGAAAACACACAGATCACTATCACTTGCAGAATCTTCCAGAACTTTTCTTCTGACATTTCTCATCATATCTGGATCTGAAGTTTCACTCCAATCCTTTAACTTGCCTAGTGTGGTTTTGTGAATGTCCAAAAGATCAGCTTCAGGTTTGGCTCCCATTTCCCAGATGGTCACAAGTTCACTAGCCTCTGCATTGAAGACATAAAGAAGGTGTGCAATCTCAATAGATAGTTCTTTAGCTCTCTGGTAGTATTCGATAGCTTCATCATATTTCTGAAGAATGAAATAAGCATCTCCTGCTTGAGATAGTGTCAATGCTAGTGTTGACCTCATTCCCGCACTCTCAGCTATTTCAATTCCTTCGTTGTATAATCGGATAGCTTCCTCAAAATCTCCCTTACGGATTGCTACATCACCAAGATTCACTGTAGCAGTAGCTATGCCCCTCATATACTCCGCTTCTTGGCTTATTTCAAGAGCTCTTCGGTTGTAGGTTTCCATTTGTGCTATTTGGTCTAAAGCTCTGTCAATCTCTCCTACATTGATTAGAGTCTTAGCCAGACCCACCTGATTGTTGAGCTGTTGCTGGATGATAAGTAATTCCTCAAACTGGTCCCGAGCTTCCTGAAGTTGCCCCATGTTTAGATGAATGACTCCACGAAGATTTCTTGCAAGAGCCACTCCTTGAGAATAGCCCATTCTCTCATAGTTTCTTAGTGCTGAAGTAACAAGAGCTAGAGCTCTGTCGTGTTCAAAAAAGTCCTCTAGTACTCGACCTCTATAGAACTTGATGTCGTTAAGAGCTAACTGATGGTCAAGGTGTGTTGCAGTGTCTTGAGCAGAGTCAAGACGCATAAGTGCCTCTTCACGAGACTCAGATGATACAGCAATAAAAGCAAGAATTATCCTAGGACGTAGAAGAGCAGCCTGCACCATATTACGAATTTTTGTATCTTTTGCTGTATTCATGGTCACTTTCTCTATGCTTTTTGATGCAACCTCTTTCGCATGATCTGTGTAACCGAGGTCAATCAGGATGTATGCCAATTGACCCGAAAGCTCTGCAAAAGCAATGTAATCCTTAGCTTGCCATGCTTGATTGGTAATGTTTCGAAGATTGTTTAGCCATCTAGGATCAAGACTTTGTCTGCAATACGCTGCTGCAGCATAGCCCTTGCAGGTAATATTTTGTGTGTCCTTTGCTAGAATCTGATTATATCCATACATTCCCCTAAGAAAACTAGCTTTTGCACACATTGCTAGAAATGCCGGACTTCTGTTTCTCCATTCACCACTCCCAACATATTCAATCAATACATCAGTAAAGAGTAAAAACCGATCTTTTGTGGAACGAGAATGCACAGCAATCCTGTTCCTCAGCTCTTCTAATTCAGAGTCCTCTAGGTCTTCCCTGTACATCATGAACTCAGGAATTATCGGTTCATCTTTCAACGTGCATCATCCACAACTTTGACAAGCCTTGCTATTTCCTGCTCCTCTTAATTTTCGCTGCGTTTGGCTATCAAAAGGCTTCTAGTGCATCTCTCCGCCTTATCAGCGAAAGCGCGAAATTAAGTTTTCGAGGATGTATACTAAATCTTTCGAAACCTGTCGTTCTTTCTGAAAGGTTAGAACATAACACATTATTGAATGGTCAGTGGTTCTCATGTCAAAAACTCGAGTGAGTTCAGGAGTTACTGGACTAGATACTCTGCTTGAAGGTGGATATGTGAAAGGCAGGTCAACATTACTTGCAGGGGGACCGGGAACAGGCAAGAGCATCCTAGCTTGGCATTTTCTTTTTGAGGGAGTTTCTAAAGGTGAGAATGGTCTACTTGTGTCATTGGATCAAACGTCGGATATGATTGTTGAAGATATGTCTGATTTTGGCTGGAAATCGAAAGAGGCTATGGATTCAGGAGCTCTGTCAATATTAAGTGGTACACTTAAGCTATTACCGACAGAAACCAGTTATGAGTATGTCATTGGGTTCGATCATCCGCTTCTTCGTGAGCAGCCATTCACTGTTCCGCGACTTGCAGAACTTGTAAGGAAGAAAGCAACGGAAGTAAATGCAAAACGAATTGTAATTGACGGATTAGGTCCACTTCTGGAACTTGCAGGCAATCGATCCGAGATTCGCCAATTTGTCTATGGTTTTGTACGTGAAATTGTTGATTGGGAATCCACAATCATCCTGACTCACGAGTTGAAGGCAAGCAAGAGTGCACAGAACGATGAGATGCCTTTCTTCATCTGCGATGGAGTTGTAAAACTTGATATGTTGTATTCTGCTGGAGATTATCTCCGCACCATTCGCGTTGTTAAGATGAGAGGGGCAAATCATGTCATGAGACCGGTGATGTTCAAAATTGGCTCTGATGGTATAACAGCTTTTCCAGATGCACGATTGCCGGAATGAAATGATCAGAGGACTGGTTTCACTTTCCTAACCAAGTCAGTCATATCGTACATACTGAATGGTTTTTGAAGAAATGCTCTCGCGCCTGCTGCGAGTACAGTTTCTCCATGACCCTCGATTGGATCGGATATTACAACAATGGCAATCACTGGGTCTATATCAAGTAAGTTCTCAATAAGTCTAAGAAT
>JAEOUL010000123.1 GCA_016839345.1 Candidatus Thorarchaeota archaeon
GTTTGTTGCCACTTATGGAAAAGGAGATCCCACAATTGGGTTCATGGGAGAATATGATGCTCTTCCAGGACTCTCTCAAAAACCAGTTCCATATCAAGACCCTATCAAAGAAGGAGCACCTGGACATGGTTGTGGACACAATATCCATGGTGTCACTGGTATGATGGGAGCAATTGCGACCAAGACAGTCATGGAAAAGCACGGACTAGATGGAACTCTCAAGTTCTTTGGAACTCCAGCTGAGGAAACATACAGTGGCAAGGTGTTCATGGTCAGAGCGGGATGTTTTGATGGTGTTGACGCAGTATTTAGTCATCACCCAGGTCACTTTAATGTTGCAGGATTAGGTAGTACCTTAGCTATGAACTCAGCCAAGTTTCATTTCTATGGCAAGACCGCCCATGCAGCGGCAACTCCCTATGTAGGTAGGAGCGCACTTGATGCGGTCGAGCTCATGAATATTGGTGTAAACTTCATGCGAGAACATGTTGTCCAAGAGGCTCGTGTTCATTATGTGATTGAGGAGGGAGGCATGCAACCTAATGTCGTTCCGGACTATGCTCGTACTTGGTACTATATTCGATCACCAGAACGAGAACAGGTTGACAAAATCTATGACTGGGTGCTGAATATAGCGGAGGGGGCTGCATTGATGTCGCAGACCAAACTGAAGGTAGAATTCATTGAAGGTCTCTCAAACGAGCTACCAAGTAAGATGTTGAGTGAGCTTGTAATCGCTAACATGCGTGAGATAGGAGCACCAGAGTATACTAATGAGGAGATGAAGTTCGCTGAAGAGATGGCAAAGACAGTTACAAAAGAGGCGAAGAGCGATCAGCTGCGGGCTTCCAAAAGGCCAGGATGGGAGCAGCTGGTAGAGGATGATGTCCATATTGACCGAGAGATTCATGACCCTTGGGATAAGGGAATGGTATGGCCAGGTTCTACAGACACAGGGGATGTAAGTTGGATCGCACCAACGATGGAGTTCTCTACTGCAACTGCAACACTCGAAGCAGCAGGTCATGATTGGCAATGGACAGCCTGTTGTGGTATGAGTATTGGACATAAGTCACTCATCTTCGCGACCAAGGTCATGGCGGGTTCAGCTATTGAACTTATCACGAAACCAGATTTGCTAAAGAAAGTCAAAGATGAACATGCAGAGAAAATGGTTGGGAAGAAATATGATTGTCCTATTCCTAAGGATGTAAAACCACCATTGGAGATTGCAAGAGAAAAGGCGTCCAAGTAGGAACTCTGCAGTAATTCAAGTTCAGATCATCATGCTTCTTATATCTCAGACTTGGTATTGTTCCTCATTATTGAGATGGATGTTAGCAAATTTGAGTTCAGAGGATATGAAAGGTCTGCTCTCCTTTGCTGAGTCAATTGCAATTGGAGCTGGAAGGGTGACCCTAGAGTATTTCCAAAGAGAAATTGATATTGATAGAAAGATGGATGATTCCCCGGTCACCATAGCTGATAGAGAGGCTGAGATGTACATTAGATCTCGGATTCAGAATGAGTTCCCTACGCACTCTATACTCGGTGAGGAAGAGGGAGAGCATCAGGGGAAGTCTTTCTACCGATGGATTATAGACCCAATTGATGGTACGCAGTCCTTCATCCGCGGTGTGCCTCTTTACACAGTTCTTCTTGCTCTTGAGTATGAAGGAGAACCTCAAATTGGTGTCATTCACGTCCCTCCCCTTCAGGAAACGGTATCGGCTGCAAAGGGCGTAGGGGTGTTCCATAATGGGATTCCTTGTCAAGTAAGCTCCACAAAACGTCTTGCGGATGCATGGGTACAAGTGACAGACTATGCAGACCTAACCAGACGGCGTCCGGAGTTTGCCAAACGTCTTCTGGATACATCATTATCATGTCGCGCCTGGGGTGACGCATATGGGTACCTTCTAGTTGCAACTGGCAGAGTCGATGTAATGATTGATCCAATCATGAATATCTGGGATATTGCACCTCTGAAACCAATAATTACAGAAGCAGGCGGTATATTCACAGACCTTGATGGTATTGAAAATGCGATAGGGACGTCTTCTATTGCATGCAATTCAGCACTTCACAAAGAACTGATGAGCATAATTTGATGTTTAAACTCAGATTAGTGGAATGAAGCGATAATACTTCTCGCAATCATCTCAAAGGCAGTATTGACATTCTTATCGAGGCGAACTGAAGTTTCGATATAGTCTAAGCCAAGTTGAGTAGCTATCTTCTGGCCTTCCTCTATGGAAATTACTCGTTCCATTGCTAAATCGGTCTTGTTACCAATAAGAATTGCTCTATAGTCCTCCAGATTTCGGTCAACCTCTTTTTTCCACTCGATGACCTCGTTGAGCGATTCCCAGGATGTTACATCATACATGAAGATGACGCCTTGAGCTCCCAGATAGTAGTTTGCGCGTGTTCGCTCCAGGAAGTCTTGAGAGCCTAGATCCCAGATTTGCAGGTTCACTGAGTTTTCGTCTACATCCATTTTCTTGTAGGCAAATCCTACACCAAGCGTTGGAGAGTAGTGTTCACGGAATGATCCAGTTGAATACCTGATTATTATGCTGGTCTTTCCGACTGATGCAGCTCCCACTGTGACGATTTTCAAGAGATAGGATGGGCTCATGTACTGTCACCACATTTGTTTCTTCAGTTTTCTTAGATAATAGTTCCTTAGATGGAACATACAATGATTCTGACTAGATAATTACCTCCTTGGGTATCAATACACCACGTTGTGTGGCTAAAACAAGAAGGGTCAATTTTGCTGCTGGACCAAGGTTTGAGTATTCCACCATTATGCGTTCAAAGGTTTCTACCCTATCTCGACCAACCCATTCAGTTGGTAAAAGGTCGATTAATGGAGTTCCTGACGCAGATCTGATTTGTGTAATACTCTCCGACTTGTAAATGATATGACCACGCGTCACTAGAAGATAGCCTAATTCTTCTAATGCACTGGACCATGTAATCTGAAGATGACTGGTTTCAATGGGTCCAACATGTGGTTTTGTGGGCGTACTCAAAATCTCCAGCCAATAAGCAAATTCCTCAAACCCTCTTAGGTCGAATGCAGAATACCGTCGGATGATTCTTTGTGAGATTACGGTTGTCAGGTTTCCTATATATAGGGATAGTTTTGTGGGATTCAACGCATTCACAAACTGGGCTAGAATCTTCATCCATTCTCCAAAGAGTAACATTAGCCGTTTCTGATTCAGCCCCTCAAGTATCTTAAAATCAAAGTCCACCATCCATTTGTCATCCTTGAGCTGCAATTGACTTAGTGCTTCAGGAGCTTTGTTCGTCTTCATCACAAACTGAAGTGCATTGGTCGCTTCAGCAACATTGTAAGTTCCTTCAGCAACTCGGATTGCGAGTTCTAAAGCTTCCTTGACCAAGAGGATTCTCCTTTTCTCGGGAGTGAGAGCCTGAATTACACCAACTTCTATGAGATAATCCAATGCCCGAAGAAGCTCGCTTTCGTCATAGCGAGTACCAAGTTCAGCGAGTATTTCTCTAACAGTCCTGCGTCCGTCTATCATTCCTGCAAGATGTGGAATAACCCCAGCCATTTCAGGATGAAGAGTACGCAAATCCTTCGTTTCAGTAGATGTTGCTTGGGCATATCTCACAAACTGAGTCCCAGTAGTCATGAAGTCATTGAAATTGAACATGTTTCGAAAACGAATGACTCTATGTGCCCACAACTTGGATAAATCAAGGACAACTTCTCGACGTGAGAGTCCGCTCACCTCTATTATTTCTTTGACATTCCTAGATCCATTGATGTAGTCCATCAGAATACTGAAGACAGATTCAAGTGCATCTGGTTTTATGGTGAAGTAGGGAACCCAAGTTTCACCAAGAAGCCGGAGAGAGAGCTTTTCCATTACTCTCTCCCCAAAAGACTCTAGATAGACATCCACAAATGATGTTTCATAGCTGAATTCAAAGGGATCAACAACCTCAAGCCAGTCAAGTTCGAACTCTGCTAAAAGCGAGTCTAGGATATCAATAGACTCTTGATTCAGGCGTTGAACACTGACAGCAATCATATTCGTGTTGACACCATTAATCAGAGTAAACAATCGAGCACCATAATCCACCTGAACAACAGGAGCCTTCTCGTCAAAGACCTCCTTTGAGAACATGTCAATAGCAGCAAAGAAACTGGAAGCCATCACTGGGTCCATGTTGAGGGCTTTGGGGTCTAGCTGCATATAGAATCTAGGACTTCCACCCTTGTCAGTTATGAGGAGTGCTTCGATCGCATGACTCATCAAGTCATATCACCGGTAGTAAACCTCCACCTACCAGTCAATATTAGCTTACCTTGGTTATAGAATTTGATTTGGTCTGTATCTCAGAAAACCTTTACAGTATAGATGTACGTAATTTTAGCTGATTCGCTCGATGGAGATGGAAAATCCATGAGAAATTGTCCCAAATGTGGCAGAGCAAACCAGCCTACTCGGAAATATTGTATACGTTGTGGTGGTCTACTTCTATCTGTTGAGCAGAAACCGAAGACAATTTCCCCTCCAGCAGAAACCCCTGCTCATGAAGTAAAAGAAACACCACCCCCTTTATCTTCAACAGGCGAAGCAAGAGTTACGACCAATGATGAATGGGTCAAACCGAGTCAGGTTCCTCGAGACCGTGTTCGAACTGCAGAAGGAACAATTAAACCAAAGTCCGAGATGGAGAAGGCTATGGAGGCCTTTGCAAAGGCGGATAAGGTAGGCATTGAGGAGGACGGTACAGGCATCATAGAAACAAGGATGCTCAGGGCTAGTGAGGTTCAAGAGCTCATGGGTGAGTTGGAAACACAACGTGAAACAGCTGCTATCTCACCAAGCACTCCACCACCCACAGCTGCAGCACCTACAACAGCTCCTCCAGCTACACAGATTCCTTCATCTCCACCTCCAGCAGCACCTCCTTCGGCGGTTCCACCAGGCGCTGTTCCAGCACAGCCAAAACCAGCATCTCCAGTAGCTCCTGTTGAACCACCTCCACCAATGCCTGATTTCACCACAAAAACCCCACCAGCTCCAACACCAAAGCCCACTGCGTCATCTATTCCTGAAATAGCATCAATCCTATCAACGTTACCAGACCCGGCATACCGACAGGACCCGCAGATAATTGGAATTGTCAATGATCTGAAAAACCTGCATACAGAACTGGTACAATTCAATTCTGACTTGGACGCTGTTCGTGCACGACTAGAGTCCGAAGTGCAAGACTACTGGAATGTTGCAGAAGTAAAAAGGATTCAATTTGAAAGTCTTGAGGAGCAACTCCGGTTAGCAAAACACGAATGGAATGATTTTACTAAGGTGTACCAACAAGCCGAGAAACGAATGAAAAATGAGATCTCTTCCCGTGAGAAACGAATCAAGGATATTCAAAAACGAATAGAGAAGGCTGAAGAGGGTATTGGAAAACGTGTGAAAGATCTGGACAAAGAAAAGGAGAAGCAAGAACAATCATCTAGCTAGCTGGAGTCAAATTCAAGGCGTATCATAATTTCCCTGAAGTCGAGTTTTTTCCAGAATTCCAGAGCAATAGGATTCTGGAAAGCAACCCAGAGATTGATAATTTGAATTCCCTTTTCCTTCAACCAGTCATAAGCCAACTTCCACAGATCGGTACCAATTCCTTTCCGACGATATTCGGGCTTTACGTAAAGTGATTCGATGTAACCAATTCTTCTGTTAACATGAATTGGTGGTCTCTCAGTCACCATTGCTTCAATGTAACCGATGATGTCATCATTTATTTGCGACACCCAGAAACAAGCGTCCTCAAATTGAATTTGATTGGACATATACTCTCTAGTTGCGTTTTCAGCATCAGAAGCGTACCTAAACCTGGAATCGAGATTTTGATGATAGTAACCGGACTCCCACCACAGTTCTATCAGCGAATCCAGGTCATCAACTGTAGCAGTACGAAGTGCTAGATTTCCATCGTTCATCTTAACTCACAGGAAACGAAGAAATCAGGTAACACAAATATCCTCCGGAGATATTACATGATTCATAACCAACATATGTCAACAACAGCTCAACAATCAAACCAGATGAGAGGAGTGAGGAAACGTGTCTATCAGTTATCGAACCTTTCTTCATAGGATGAGAAGGCTAACGGAGAGAGCACTCAGTAAGTATGGTCTTGAGCAGGCAAGAATAAGGTTCATTGCATATACAGGGAATGGGTTGTACCAAGTCACGGTACCATCTGGTTGTTCAATAGCTCCTGGAAAGTATGCATTACGTCTACACCAACCGGACTATATGAAACCTAAATTTATCATGTCTGAGATGGAATGGCTATCAGCTTTACATCAGCAGAGGATAGCGGTTCCCATGCCTGTCCGCAATCAGGACGGTGAATGGCTCACCCAAGCTGACGGAGGTTATGACATTCCGCAAAAGAGGAACTGTACACTCATTGGGTGGACTGAGGGAAGTGTGAAGATCAAAAACATTCGGCCTCATCATTTCAGCGCTCTTGGTAGAGTGATAGGCAAATTACATGAACAGTCCAAGAAATGGAAGCGTCCGAGGGGTTTTGCACGACCTCACTGGGACTGGGGGGGACTTTATGGAAATGGGTTCAGCTATGGTACACCTGCCGCAGCTACTCGTTCTTCCATTCCAAAGAAACATCAAGTAGCATTTAATGATGTCCTTCATCGTGTACATGAAGCAAGTGTACAGATGGGCAAAGGGAAAAACGTCTATGGTCTAATCCATGCTGACCTTGGACTAGGCGATAATGTAGCATTTTTGAGAGGGGATGCTCAACCATTTGACTTCGATGATTGTGGTTTTGGATATTGGGTGTTTGATTTTGGGGTCCCATTGAGTCAGTATATGATGGACACTAATGACACAACAGGGATCATGCGAGAAGCGCTGCTTGAAGGATATGAGGAAACAGCCACATTGGAGGAGGTTGGTATTGAGTATCTTGATCTCTTTCTCGCCGCGAGAATAGCTCAGTTCATGTTCTTCTACCAAGCAAGCGGAATGGCTCATCCAGATCACATGGAAGAGGCTAAGAGAGAAGTCGATGCTCATGGTAAGTATCTGAAACACTTATTGAAAAGGTTGAGATGATTGATGATTCACCAGTATTCTGGAAAACTCAGTTCAGAGGAATGCAAGATTCTTGCCAGCCTCAATGCATCAGTAAGACAGGGTACACCCCTTGAATCCACTAAGACAGTGGATGAAGTAGCACAAAGTATTGAAGACCTTTCGTCAAATGATGCCTTTCAGATAATAGCTGCATCTGATGAGAAGGGTAAGATCATTGGGTGGATATACTACTATACTGCCTTTCGACTTATGACCTTCATTAGTGGATTCTATCCGGTTGTAGATAAACAGAGAGAAGAGATAGCTTTGGCATTAATTGAAGCATCAAAAAAGGAAACAATTTAGCGAGGGGACACAAGACTGGAGATTGAATTAGTATTCCCTACAGAGGAACACAGATCATACTCACAGAAGATTATAGAATGGTACAGAAAATGCGGTTTCGAGTTGGCCGCAGAAGAAGTGCACATGAGGTCTAATCTGAGCACAATTGAACTCCCTAGAATCGATCAACCAGAGGAGTATTTGGTTAGGATGTTCTCTGAGTTTTCCTACGATATGCTAGAGGACACAGGATTTCGAACATTGAAGAATAGCAAAGAGGGTCTGTTCCTGTCAATGAGTCATGATGAACAGAAAGTTACCTTAGAGTATTTCTTTGACAAGTCCAAACCATTCATTGAAGACGCATCTCTGATTCTTGAAAGAGAGGGTGAAATAGTTGGATTCATCATAACACGATAGAATGATGATGGTGAACCTGAAATTGGACCTGTCGGACTTGTTCCTGAAGCAAGAGGTAGAGGACTTGGGAGTTATCTACTTGTTCGTTCACTGCAGAGTTTGAGAAACTCAGGTTCAGCTACAGCAGCTCTTGATACAACTGTAACAAATCATCCAGCTCAGGGACTCTACAGGAAATATGGATTTGAAGATGTTCACTATAAGCAGTTCTACTACTGGTCACCCTAGGAGGATTTCTAGATATGACGGAAAGCTGGTTACATACTGCACTTAGTGTAACATCAAGTTTCTATGGATTTCAAATAGACAAACTCGTAGAACTCGGGGGAGGGTTCGAGAACAAGATGTTCGGATTTGACGTTCCCGAAAACAGACTAGTTGTTCGGGTCACTCCTCCCGGTCATAAGACCTCAGCTGAAGTGAAAGCTGAGATAGACTGGTTAACATACTTGTATGAGAATGACGCACCAGTCATTCGAGCAATTCCATCTAAGAATGAATACATTGTTGAAACAGTTAGTACAGATGCAGGAGAGATTTCCGTGGTATGCTTTGAATGGGCAACGGGCAATCTCGTTACAAAGGAAGACTTCTCCTCAGATCTTTTTCAGACATGGGGGGAAGTAGTAGGAAAGTTGCATAGAATAACCAAGGACTACAGACCACAAGCAAAGGAACGAATTCAGTGGTTTGATGACGAATACTTGGACCGCGGTCTAATTCCATCGGACCAATACAAGGTTCTCAATCGGTTCGACGCACTCATTAAATACTTCAAGAATAAACCCATATCGCGATCCAATTTTGGACTGATTCATCAGGATGTGCACCAAGACAATCTATTCCTTGATGGCAAGAAACTTACAGTCCTTGACTTTGATGATAGTGTATACGGTTTCTTTGTATTTGACATAGCAAATGCACTAGGATTTTCCATTTGGGAGAAACCAGAGAGCATGACAAATCGTGAGTTCGCAGATTTCTATTTGAAGCACTTTTTGAGTGGGTATGAAAGAGAGAATCAACTTGAAGAATCATGGGTTGAAGATCTGCAAAAAGCACTGAAGTTGTTCGAGTTCATTCACTACAATGCCTTTAACATGGACTATGACCTCGCAGGGAAAGGTTCCTTTGACATGCTTAACGAGGGGACAAAACAGATACTGAAGAGATTCCGAAAAAACATTGAGGAGAACCTTCCATTCATAGAGAATACATTCAATCCCTATAGATAGGGGATTTCGTTTTCTAAGATTATGCAAGTGTTGAATTCAAGGTGCAATGAGAAGGAAAAGGAGATACACAAGAGCCTGGACAATGGTAAGTGGAAAACCTATTTTCGCGAATTCCAAGAATTCAATAGTTTCACCCTGTTTTTCTGCATTCTGAATGATGATAATATTACTAGCTGCACCTAACACAAGCATGTTTCCAGCAA
>JAEOUL010000053.1 GCA_016839345.1 Candidatus Thorarchaeota archaeon
GCTAGCCAACCTAGTCATCCACCACTGACCGTATAGCGAAATTGCGGACCTAGTCATGTGTTGACACAGTATTACCTGTTGTCCACAATAATGTGAACATGATTGATTCTTTTTGACCAATCATGCCAAGGAGTTTCGTAATAGTAACGTAATTACTTTGGTCTTTTTCCTTTTCCTAAAGATTTTCGATCAGTGTACTTCCATCCTCTGCAATCAGTGCATCTGTTCCATGGTGCACGGCACCGAAACTTATGCAGTGACGGTCCTTCACCGAGAATGACTCCTTCTATTTGCCTGGTCTCGATGAGCCTCATTCAGGGATAAAATCTCTGAACTCCGGACCTAACTTTGCACTTCACTGAAATTACAGTGAGCGCTCCGCCAGCCTAAATGGCTGGTGATTTAAAGCTTGCTATGTGTCGAGGGTGAAAACCGTCACCAGTGTCACCAGAACAGCCTCACGACGATTACGTCGCATAAGACCTTCCCTTCGACAAGAGCAATATAGTCCCGCAGAATTTCAAAATAAACCTTCCGTCAGATGCACATGAAAATCACGTTATAATAGGAAACTAGATTGAATTGACATGAATTATTTACTTGAAAGAGCTGTATTCTGGTGGTCGATTAATTTACGAATCCCATTAGAAGCTAAATCCAGCATCTCATCTAGTATACCTCGCTTGAAGGTAGATCCTTCTGCTGTACCTTGAACCTCAACAAATTCATCAATGAGCATTACCACATTCATGTCAACATCAGCTGTAGAATCTTCGATATAATTCAGATCAAGAAGAAGGTCATCTTTGATTAAACCTACACTTACCGCAGCCACATTGCCCACTAATGGTTTCTCGCGAATCATATCCATATTAACCATGAAATCAAGTGCGTCACAAAGAGCTACATATGCTCCTGTGATGGATGCCGTACGAGTCCCTCCGTCTGCTTGAATCACATCACAATCAATCTTGATTGTATTCTCACCAAGTTTATTCAGGTCAACTGCAGCTCGAAGAGATCTTCCAATCAAACGCTGTATTTCTTGTGTTCTTCCACTGACTTTGTATCGTCCCATTCGCTCATTTGTAGATCTAGGTAACATTCCATACTCTGCAGTGACCCAGCCACGTCCACTACCATTTAGCCAACCTGGTACACCCTCTTCAACAGTTGCAGTACAGATTACTTTTGTTTCTCCTGTGGAGATTAGTACGGAGCCTTCAGGATGTTTGAGATACCCTCTCGCAAATTCAACAGATCGCAACTCATCATTGGCTCTTCCATCAACACGGGCCATGAATAAACCTCAAAAACGTGTGGGGTAATCGGGTATTAATTAGTGTCGGGCAATACATCAGATACTTTTATTGGATTTTATAGTAAAGTGATGAATTATCCGATTCATGCATAACGAGGGGAATTGAAAATATGACTGATATTCATCAACGCTTTGACACGGCCCTCAAAGATACAGTGTCTGAATGGAAACATCATGAGAATGTAAAGGGCATCTTTGTTTATGGTTCATATGTCAAGGGAACAATTACAGCAAATTCTGATCTTGATATTGGAATCATTTGGGATGGGGATGATGCCCCTGTGAGGTTAATGTCTACCCACAAAGAAGTCATCATTGATACGGTATTTATGACCATTAATGAAGTAAAGGCTGTTTTAGACGGGACTTCAAGAGATGTATTGAAAATCTCAGAAGTTGTTAATCGCTTCCGGTCATCAAAAATTCTTCATGATACAAAGCAAATGTTGAAGAATTGGCAAGATAGTGTTCAACATTATGTTTGGCCAGACGATGTGATTAATGGTATGAAAAAACTTGCATTAGAGGAACTCGCAAGGGCAGAAAAATTTCTTGAAGAAGAGGATTATGAGAGTGCTATCTATGAAGCCCGTGATGGACTTCTCCAGCTCGGTCGTGTCATTGTCATGACTAACAACATCTTTACATTACATAGACCAGCTGAGGTACTTCCAGAGATTAGAATGCTCAACCCTATGACATACAAGCTCTTCCTTCGAACATTCAAACTAAAAGGTATGGATGAACCAAAGTTACTCAAGATTCTTCAAGAGATAAAAGAGTGGTTGGATAAAACCGAAAGACGCCTTGAGGAAGTCACTCCAGAAACCCAACTATTGAAGGCTACGGAATTACTTGCTCAAGCACAAAGAGAGCAGAATGGTGCACTAGTTTTGACATACTCGGGGGACTATGAGCTTGCAGTGATGGAGATGCGCCAAGCAGCTTGTACCTTAGGACGCGCACTGGTGGCAATCAAGGGAAATGAAATAGAAGATGTAGCCTTTATTCCAAATCTGAGAATCTCTGATAAGGAATTCTTCAATCATATTTTAGTCGAGCATGGAGCATATGATACTCAGCCTGCTGAAATTAATAGGATAATCAGCGAGGCAAGATATCTAGCTCATCGCATCTAGTTAGGATGCATTTGGAGTTAGATTGATTAGAGTCACCTGTTGAGGTAAATTCAGTGATTCCTATGCCTGAAACTAAGGCGACATTGCTCAAATTATCAAGTGTTATACTGACTCGAGAGAAGCAGGATCCACTTCAAGAAGAGCTCAACCGATACAGCAAGGCTACAAATTGGGTCATTAAGCAAATTCTGAAGAAACATCTAACAAAACAGACACAGATTATAGAATCAATTCAAGAGGAGTTCTCTGAACAATTCGATCGTAGGTCATCATATCTGACTGATGTCATTAAATCTGCCACCTCGGAAATTATCCGCCACAGAGAACTAGCAGTGACTGTCAGAAGTATGAGGGATAAAACACCGTACTTCAAAAAGGGAAGGGCGATATTCTCACAACCGATTGTGAAGATTGGTGAAAAGGCGATATTTCTGACATTGCCAGACAGGACAAGGTTACCAATACCGTATGATAAGTTCAGTAGGAACAAAAACGCTGAAACCATAGAGGCCATCTTGAAAGGGGAAACTAGTAAGATTGATGCTTCTGAGGTGATCCCACGAAACAAGAGATATGGTCGAGTTCGATTAACGTGGAATAACGAAGGATTTGTGAGTGTCGATATCAGAGTTAATCTACCAATCAAAAAAGAATCCGAATTCTAAATCCCCCATGAAATGATTGTTCCTGAGAAATCAGTAGAATAAATCACCTCATCCTTTGGGTCCCATTGTACAGCTGTTATTCCTGCAAGTAATGTACCAGAAGAGGTTTCTTTGTAACTATTCAAAGACCAAAGACGGATTGACCTATCCCAGCTACCGGATACTAGTCGTTCCCCTGTCGAATCAATTGATAAAGAAGCAACCACATCTTTATGAGCTGCAATTTCTTTGATGTCTGAGGGAGTTTCAAGGTCAATAACGAGAATCGCACCACTATGCATTCCCAAGACGATTTTGGTTCCACTAGGGGTCGTAGTCATAGAACGAATTCGTTCTTGCTGATTTGTTAGCTGTAATTCCATCTCATAAGATCCCAGATTCCAGACCTTGCATTCACCGTCCCATGATGCAGTGACAAGCTTTGCACCCTCTTGTATAATAGATAGTCCCGAGATATCGGATTTGTGTGCTTGAATATTCCTAAGATTCTTCATCGAACTTAACGAGAATATCTTGATTTCACCATCGCGAGTTCCGGATGCTCCTTTTCCAATCTCTGAAGATGCTGCCAAAGATTTTACCTCGCTCCCATGCTTAAGCACGAGTGGTTCTCCCTTATCTTTTAGATTCCAGAGTCGAGTTGTAGAATCCCAACCACAGGAGAGAATGTGAAATCTATCTTTTATCATAGAGATACCGGTTACTTCCCCTTGATGTCCCTCAATAGTATGTTTTAACTTCCCAGTCTGGACATCAACAATGAATATTGAAGAGTCTGAACTTCCACATGCAACAAATTTTCCTTTAGGACCGACCGATATGCAATTGAGTGGAGAAGATAGGCTACCATTTTGTCTAAAAAGAAAAGTCTTCTCCAATCTATTTCACCTCGGGCAATACAACTACTGATAATTATGCGAAAAGGCTGTTTAAAACCTTGTAACATTGTACTATCGCATTTTACGTTGATACACTATGATAATGATGATGAAAATAACAAAAAGAACTACAATGGCATAGAGAACATAAGGTGTGTCTAGAGCAAAACTACCATTTTCGCTGTCATAATCAACAACAAAGACCTCTAAGACCCTACCAACTTTTTCAAGACTATCAGGACTGCAATTATCGGGAGTGTCCTCGAGCGTGTGCCAAGTTGAAGGGAACGGAATTTGGATTATGTCAAGAGCAGGAATACCAGCATCCAAGAATGGTCGATGATCGTCTATAATTGAGGAACCAGGATTATTCACAAAGGTACTGCTATACCCAAGATTATCTGCAATTGACCAGATTACATCCTGTAAGGAATCTGTCGAGCTACTTTCTCTAGGTAGGTAGAGTTCTGTATCTCCAACCATATCAATAAGGACCATAGCTTCGATGGAGTTCTTTCTATTTGTTGCAAGTTCGGATACATAATGAGTGGATCCTTGAATCCAGTCCCAACCATTCAATCCTCCTGAGTCTTCTGCATCAAAGAAGACTAGCTCAACCTTGAATCGTTCAGATGTCGGTAGGACTCGAGCAAGCTCCATGAGGACAGCAGTTCCACTAGCACCATCATTTGCCCCAAGTACCGGGAGGAACCGATTACTCGGAACATCGGATGTCGCATTAGGTCGAGTATCATAATGCGCTCCAAGAATGATTGGAGAGTCGGATGTACCATCCCATGTAGCAATGATATTTGCACATTCAGTTTCCATGTAAGTGAAGGTCTGGATTGATACAGTCCAATTGAAGGATTCCAGAGTTTCAACAATATATGTTCTGCATAAAGAAAGATTTTCAGAACCAGGTGGGCGAGGACCAAAATCACATTGTCCTGTCAGAAATGTATAAGCACTGTCCCCGACAAAGATAGGTGTGTGAGTCACCTGACCATTGACTGGCATTATAGAAATGAAAAGTACTACACGTATACCTACTACAACAGGATAGTGAACTTTCATCGGTGATCATAGGGAAAATAGGTCCCCTATGAAAGTTTTCAATTCCGACTTTGAACGTGTGACTGTACTACATGCTTGATGATTGTAGGAAGTTGTCGAGGGAGTTTTCTGAGTGCCATATACGGAATGTCAGCATATCCAATCTCTCCACGTGCAACCATTGCCATCAAATCTGATGCAATTTGATGACCACTGATATGCGGAAGTAGACTGGAAGCATAAGAGATTCCCTTTGAACCAGCCCAACCAGCCATCTGGAAATGTGGAGAGAATGCTTTCTGACATAGGAAATGATAGTTCCATAATACTTTAGCATCGTATTGATTCTCTGCTATTGCCTGATCAATTACTTCTACCGCAAGAGTACTGGACTGCATTGCGTAAGCTATTCCTTCGCCCATCATAGGATCTACAAATCCAGCTGCATCGCCAACCAAAATGGTTCTATCAGTCACATTTGTGCTCCCTAATCCATCGCCCCCAAGAAATCCTGTTCTTCTCCGAGTTAATTTCAATTCTAAACCCAGATTCTTTTCTATACTCTTTAAGAATGCATCAAAATTAGTACGTAATTCTTGCATATGTCCACTGCCACCAGCAATTCCAATTGCAAGATGTTCGCGTTTTGGAAAAACCCATCCATAGCTTATTCGATTTTCAACAGGTAATATCTGAATGACAGAAGGATTTCCATGTGTCGCTTTGAGCACTCCATCATTACCAACGTGAAAATCAGCTTCCATTCCAAGACCATATTTTGTTAGGTCCTTTCGTTTGGGTCTGAGTTCAAGAGACCTACTTACAATTGAATTTACACCATCTGCACCTATGAGAAATTCTGACTTGAACGATCTTCCATCTTGAAGCTCAACAGTTGCACAGTCATCAGATACTGATGCATTGATTACTCTTGCGTCATCTAATAGCTCAGCTCCAACATCAACAGCACGCTTGACGAGATGCGTGTCGAATTTTTCCCTGAATA
>JAEOUL010000054.1 GCA_016839345.1 Candidatus Thorarchaeota archaeon
AGTTTCTTGAGGTGTTAGGATTAGGCTTTTAAAGAAATTTTATTTCCCTGAAATCTCAGCAATGCCCCAGTGGCTTAGAGGCTATAGTCCCTACAATTAATGTTGGGATGGCTTAAGCGGCTGACTTGTAATCAGCAGGTCGCGAGTTCAATTCTCGCCTGGGGCTCCATTACTTTTCCCAAGACCAAAGGACTAATCAGATTATGTGGAGTATTCCAGATTGGGGAGATGAATGACTGAATTCTATTTGGATTTCGAAACTCTTGGAATAAGACCAGACTATGATAAGATCATAACAATTCAGTATCAGCAAGTTGATACAAGAACAGGGGCACCAAATGGACCACTCACCATATTGAAAGAATGGGAGTCTTCTGAAAGGGAAATCTTGAGAGAATTCTTAGAAGTACTCAATCCGGACAATGTCTGGGACTTTATTCCTGTCGGATATAATCTGAGATTCGAACTCTATTTCTTACAGGCTCGATTCAGAAAGACTCTCAAACTCGAATTAAGCGATGAATGGCTTCACTACAGCTTGCCACGGATAGATATCAGAAGTATCCTAGTTATGATGAATGACGGACAGTTCAAAGGTGCAACCCTTGATTGGTTTGTAAAAAGGGATCCAAATAGCAATGAGATACCCAAGTGGTATGAAGGAAAGGAATATGACAAAATCGAGGCTTACATTGAGGATGAAACAAAGAGATTCCTTCATGCATACCAGTTCTTGAAATCAAAGTTGCCCCCGCTGTCAAGGGCATATCGACCTCTACCTTGAAACAGAATATTAATTGTATTACAGTTTCAGATGTAGAGCGTGACAACAAACCAGTATATGAAAAGTGAAACAATCAATCCTACAAATGCGAATGCCTGAAAGGATCTCTTCTGTGTCTTGTGTCGAAATCTATACATCCCAGAAAAAACTCCAACTGCGCCTCCCACGAAACCGATAATATGAAGCGTAGCCTCTGCAACACGCCACTCATTCTTTGAGGCTTTTCGTTTGTCCCACCACATTGCTACGAGTCCTAATACGTTGATTAGGACAAGATAGACTATCGGCATCCAATACAGCACGGTTTCAAGTGCCTGCATCTAGGTATCCATCCTCTTCGCGGCTTCTTCAAGTGCGTCGACAAGAACAAGCTGTTTCCCAGTCAGAAATTTCATGGTCGCACCTCCCCCGGTTGAGATGTGTGTGATTCTATCAAGTAATCCCATTCGCTCTGCCATTGCACTGACATGTCCCCCACCAACAACTGTGACACAATCGCAGTCTGCTATTGCTTCTAGGACTGCTATGGTCCCATGAGTGAATTCCTCCTTCTCGAAGAAGCCCATTGGTCCATTGGCAAATGCTACTCTTGATTTGCGAATCAATTGAGCAAATTTCTCGGCAGTCCTTGGTCCAATATCAAAGAATGGATCTCCATTCATCTCATTGAGTTCACATTCAACTCTCTTACCATCACGTTCAACTGCTGCATCCTCAGGTAAAAGAATGATATCCGAATAGGTGTCTAGCAATTTCCTTGCAGTCTGAAGCAGTTCCTCGAAATTCTCGATTGGCTTGCCATACTCTTTTGGAATGGTACCATTGGCAATCAGAAAGAGAGTTCCAATTAGCCCACCTAGAAGTACATTGTCAGCCCTTCCAATTTCCAATAACTGCTCAATGATTTTGATTTTGTCTGGAACTTTGCTTCCTCCCAGGACCAAATTCCACGGATGTAGTTCTCTTGCAGTCACTTTACTGAGTTCTCGAATTTCCTTTTCCATAACCCGACCTGCCACGGAAGGCAGATATTTGGTGAAACCGACTATTGATGCCTGAGACCTGTGTGCAGCGCCAAAGGCATCATTGACAAAAAGGTCAAACAGAGGATACAGTTCTTGTACAATAGGTTCTTGAGCAACTTCATCTACTGATGCATTCTTCATTTCTCCATCAAACATTCGAACATTCTGCAGAACCAAAATCTCTCCAGTTTCTACTGCTTTGATTGCTTCTTTTGCTCTCTCGCCAAAAATATCGTCGACAAATTTAGCATTGAATCCCAGCTTGCAAAGTCTTTCGGCGTGTTGTTCAAGCGAAATGAAATCATCACTGCCTGGTCTTCCCTGATGAGCCATCAAGACAACTTTGCTCTTAGATAGCTCCTTCAGCGTGGGTGTCATCGCAATGATACGGGAGTCGTTAGTAATCACTTTGGTTTCAGGATCTAATGAGCAATTAATGTCCACTCGAATGAGAACACGTTTTCCCTCATAATCCACTTCATCGAGAGTCTTGAAGGGCAGTTTCACCGTTATCACCTTCTTAAGAGAGATATCCCCTCAGCAAGGGGCCGTGAAGAACGTGACTTCCTCAAAAAGGTGTCTACTCTAGGGGAAATTTTCCGAGTTTATATCATACTGAACACACTACTTCTCATGAAGATGCCAAAGTTCGCGTTGAAAGTCAGGGGAGTGACAATTCTTCGTTCGGATGATGCTGAGCAGATTTTGCAGGAGATGACACATCACATGAACTCTGAAACAAGAAACGAAGAAGTGCCTGAGCAGTTCTCAATGAATGAACATAGTCCCTTTTCCGATATTGTTTACATATCCGGACAAATTGTTGACTGGATTTTCCAAGAAATCCCGGAAGTCCTCAGAGCGGAAATGCATCTTGAAGGGATAGAGAGAGGTGGCAAAGGCTACAATTATCCTGTAAAGAACGTCATGATACTGATAGAAGGACCAAAGCTATCCGAAGTTCAATCTATCATAACGCAAGAAATCAACATTCGTGAATTCATGTATAATGATGCTCTATTTGATATCTTCCAAATGATTCACAATGACACTTCCATCCTTGCCATTCATGTCATTCCAAAACACAGAACACCTTTGGCAAAAGCGGGAATGCATGTAAAGAAAGTCCCCGGTGAAGTCAAGGAAAAAATCTCAGAAGAATTACGAAAGAGTTCACGGCATACGTATATGAAGACCGTGATTCAGAGACTTCTCAGCAGTCTCTGCAAATGTGAAGCTCTACGACATGGTATCAATCTTATAGAACTTCTACTTGGACAGGAAACATTCTCTGATAACGAGATACATGCAGCAGAACTAAGTCTTGAGTTTCTCAGCGATACACGTGAGGGGCAGAGCCTGTTGATGATGTGGAAATATCGCAAAGCGCTACGGGATCGCTGGAGCAAACGAGATAATCTGAGTAGGAACTTTATTTCCAGTGTATATGAATGGTTCAGAGAACTTCGGTCGAGAGAATGTGACTCTCTTACGATTGCCTCTACCAAACCAATATCTGAAATTGGACATTCATTACAACAGCAAAAAGAGATACAGCTTTGATTCATCAATCCAACGCAAAAACACATTGCCCTATAGCTATATGAGGTAGAATGCAAACCCACAGATTATTTGAAGGTGATTTCGTGAATGATGAAGGAAAATTCGAGGATGATATAACAAGAAAAATCCTAGGGGATGGAGGAGAATGGACCTTTCCTGCTGTATGTCCTCACTGCAACCATAAAATGTACAAGTCTGCTCCAGAGTGGATTGATGGGCGTACAGCTATCTGTCCGAAGTGCGGCAAGAAGGTGTATGCCCAAATAATCCACGAACGTGGCGGAAGAACTCCAAAGAAGGAACCTGTAAAGAACGACTAACACCTTCTCAGTATGAATTGAATAGACAATAGATAAAAGACTGACATGAAATCAGAAGATTGAGGATTGGCATGAGGTCTGGTCGAGGAAGAAGAAGCCGCCGAATAAGACGTCCTACCATGCGTGGCAGAGTGGGTTCAAGGTCCAGCAAGATGCATTCAGGCGTAGGAAGAAGGACTACAAGATCTGGGATAGGAAGAAGATCATCCAGCAGAACTACTTTCCGTCGAGGTAGCTATAGACAGCGTCCCACATGGCGAGCCAGAGGAACCTATCCAAGACGCTATCGTGCACGACCAATGAGTTCCTGC
>JAEOUL010000316.1 GCA_016839345.1 Candidatus Thorarchaeota archaeon
AACCACCCATTTGTCTACCTGCACCTTCAAGCAGTGCGGCTCCAGCAACTACGCCCGCAAGTGCTCCAAACTTTTTCGCGCTTCCCCATTTACTAGGTTTCTTAATCCAGACGATACGAACGTCTGTCACCTCTAATGAACCATCTTCTCCGTCAAATTTGACATCCTTTTCTCGGACCATCTTCCTCTCATGGTTCATAGTGGTCAAACCAGAACCAGAATAGGAAACGGTCAGAAATTGTGGTCTATCACTCAATTGTAAGCACCGATGTTCAATCAACGAGAGCAAGTATTAACTTTGTGTTGGTAAACAAAATGAAAAGAGATCGCTCAGTTGTGCGACCTCTCATTAGATCTAATCATCTAGATGAATTCCTTCAACGACTTCCAATCCACCAGTTTCAGGGAGAGAGTCCTTATCCAGCTCTTCCTGGGCAATAGTTTCAAGTTCCTCTGGAGGATGAACAGCATCACCATTTGCCCATGCGTCTTCATCAATTTCTGGAGGTTCATGTCTGAACCCATGGATAATCAACATAACCCCTGCGAATGATGTGATACCGCATGCTGCGAGAGTCAATGGGAACCCAATGATGGTTATAAGCCATCCAAAGAGGGCTATCTGTGGGATGGCGAATAGTGTTGCGAGAGTTGGGAATAGGGAATACATGGAATTCCTGATCCTATTTGGAATGACATCAATCAACACTCTCTGAGTCAGAATCTCAGCAAACCCGCCGAAGAAGCTTGTTGACACGAAGGTCGTGAATATGAGTGCTATTGGAATGATGTTCTCAATTGGAAGGGTCAAGAGAGCAATACTTGTGAGTGGCCAGTATAGTGTCAGTACGTTTGTGCTTTCTGCTGCTGGCGGGAATAACAGCATGATTGCCGCGAATACCCAGAAAAAGATGAAGCCGCATGTCTGCATAAGACGAAACCGCGGAATCCACTTCTTTGGTTCGAACCTGCGTGACCAGACCCCTGACCGCTCTTGTGAGAAAATTCCTGGGATAAATAGTAGAGTCCGGAAACTTGCCACTCCAACATCCGTGATGAGATATAGGAAATACATGGGGAAGAGGATAAGGTTACCCCAAACCATGATCGAGCTAACTGCGAGCATTGATCCGATAGCTATGTAGCGAACAAAGGAGTGCCTGAAGAGATAGGTAACTCCGCCCTTTAGGATTGAAACATATTCGCCCATGTCAGGACGTCCTCCCTCCTGAGCTCTTTGTTCTTCGACCTCAGGGAAATCACGCACAAGTCTGAAGACTGCGAGGGCAAACACAAAGGCCAAGACTCCTTGGAGTTGAAACACCCAGGCTCTCGAGTATATGACCGCCAAGATTCCACCTGGAATCAGTGACGCTGTTGATACAACCTGCATAACCATACCCATCCGGCCCCAGAATACGCCATACTGCTTTCTGTCAGTGTCCTGGGGCATCGCAACACGATAGTTATTGTCAAACCAAGCTCCCCATGCGCCTGAAGATTGTGACTGAGCGAAACCCATTAGTGCGTAGACACCGACAAGGTAGATGAATGGAGTGTCAACTGTTACAAAGGAGATCAGAACGAACGCCACACCAAATGAAACCTGTGCGCCAGCGATTATGTATCGTTGACCGATCCAGTCTCCGACAGCTCCTGTCGGATAGTCCAGCACAATCTGAACAACCATCTGCACGACCACAAGAGTTCCGACAAGGCCCATACCCTGGAGATACATACCAGGACCACCACCGAGTGCTTCTGCGATGAATATCACAAAGAATGTCGTGCTCAAAGTAAAGATGACATTTGCAAGCGGTCCCAAGATTCCCATGATTTTTGCCAGTCTTACTACCTTGTCCGTGGCGTCTGGCAAGCCAAGAAAGGATTTCATTCTGCTCATTTCCATTTCCTCATTTTGTTGGTGTGTCTTGGTTCATTACCATTGATGGAGCAGCGACCCCCGGATCACACAACGAGGGTCACTGCGGAGATAGGAGATTTATCCGGGAAACTATATTGTGAAGCATCATTACTCTGTCTTGTTAAAGTACAACCAGCGCTGTACAATGCGTCGAAAGACTGGATCTTGATCGACCTTTTTTCAACTGTCAAGCAAGGCTTACCAGTTGAGGGGGTAGTCAGAGGCGTCATCATCTTTCACCGCATCGTTTGGTCTATTTGAATCTATATATAGTTTGTGTGTCAAACCATATTTTAAATTTGGTTTGATATAAGCATTTTCCTCGCAGCATTATTTTGTTATTCGCACTAAATCCTGAAATTTGTTGATAATTCAAACCAAAATCGGAACAAAACGCGAATTGCATGATGTCTATCTCCTGAAGAAAGCATCAGTGATTGCTTGAGTTGATATCTTCCAAGAATTACTCTTGTGGTTCTTTTTTACAATGGTCATGTCTTTACCTCCTATAGGTGTAGGCATAAGTCAATGCAGTGGTGCGTAGAGTGTCACGGTTGTATCTATTGTTGAGTATAGTACAGTCTTCTTTCTTTGATAGCGCCATGAGATTTCACACCTTCCTATATGTTGGTCACATGATATGTTGTTTCTGAGACTAACTGACCACTTTTGTGACCATAATGCGACCACATTGCAATCATTTCAGGAGAGGAAGAAATCCAATTGATCAATTTCCCAGTGAACCGCATATCTATCACCTTGCAATGGTCAAGAAAGCATAGGTTATTGCTTCAGTGCTAACACTGCGACCACTTTTATTCTTCAACACAGATGTTTTTCGTGAGTTAGTTGCTAGAGCCATGATGTTTCACAAAAAATACTGCTCAATTTTGGTATATATAGCGAAGCCACTTGTTAGGGTCACAGAAGGGAGTCACAAAATGTTACTAGTATGTCAGCACAGACAAGCATATCAAGGACCTGTAAAGAAAACATGATAGACGTCAGAATGTGATGAAAAGATGTCTGATTCCGATCCCCTTCAACAACTGATAGACAATTTCTTGATCTTTACTGAAAAGGAATTAACACTTCAATTTGATGACAAAGGTGGACCAATGTGCAAGTTGTTCAAGAGACAGTTCAAGATCCATTACAACAATTATGAACATATGATGCCTGATGAATTAGCTAAACGTCATGTTGTCAACTCACTCTTTGTGATGGCGCTTGATGATGTAATGTGCGAGGTCAGAGCGTCATTCACACAGCTCAAGGACACTGTGCTTTCAATATATCGAGCCATGTTGCAAGAATTCTTTGAAACTGAAACACAGAAACTCAGACAGAGCGATAATCCCTGGAATGCATTCATTTCGTGGGCAAGGAAAGGTAATGAAGTTAATTACAATAACGAGTACTTCCAAGTCATAGAAGTTGAGCAGGACACAGGATGTTTTGGATTTCATATTAGAAGATGCCTGTACTTTGATATCCTAAGAGAGGCTGGTAAACCCGAGTTAGGACCAATTCTATGTGAATATGATACCATTCTCGCACAAGCAATTCAGGATTGGATTAGATTCACTCGCCGTGAAACTATTGCTACAGGGGATAAGCGCTGCGATTTCAGATATTGCAAAATCTAGAATTACCATCATGTTTCCCAAATTAGTATGGATAGTCAAACATATTTACCAGCTAGCATGAGCCCAGTGTAGATTCATTCAGTTATCAGAAGGGTGTTTACTATGGAGATAAAGAAAATTGCAGTATTGGGTGCAGGACAAATGGGAAATGGAATAGCTCATGTTTGCGCTCAAGCTGGTTATGAAGTTTTGATGCGAGATATTGACCAGAAGTTCATCGATAATGGTATGGCTACAATAAAGAAAAACCTGGAACGCGGTGTCAAGAAGGAACGAATAACCCAAGCTGAGATGGACACAATTCTTGGACGAATCAAAGGAGTTCTTGACCTGAAGGAAGCTGTCAAGGATGCTGACTTAGTCATCGAGGCAATACCAGAGATTGTCAAACTCAAATTAGAAACTTGGAAAGAGGTAGATGAAGCAGCACCTAAACATGCCATTCTTGCTTCAAACACTTCAAGCATAAGCATCACTCAAATGGCAGCTGTTACAAAGAGACCGGAGAAATTCATTGGTATGCATTTCTTCAACCCGGTACCTGTCATGGGTCTTGTTGAAATCATCAAGGGTCAAGCCACAGATGATGCGACGGTCAAAGTAATCGAAGATATTTCTCACAAGGTGGGTAAAAAGACAGTTTTAGTCAATGAGGCTCCAGGATTTGCTGTAAACCGACTACTAGTTCCGGCAATCAATGAAGCAATCTTTGCAATCCAAGAAGGTATTGCAACAGTTGAGGATATGGACCTCGCTATCAAGCTGGGTCTTAACTGGCCAATGGGTCCACTTACACTTGCTGATTTTGTAGGGCTGGATACATTGCTCTATATCAGTGACTACTTCGTTGA
>JAEOUL010000084.1 GCA_016839345.1 Candidatus Thorarchaeota archaeon
ACATGCTTACCCATCCTTCCATGCTTCTTGATCAGACCTTTTCCTAGATTGTGATAGACCTCACTGATGCATTTGAGCGCGTCTGGAAAATTCTTAGCTCCAACTGGGAGAATCATGAATTCCTGAATTGCTAGGTCATTTCCAGCATGTGATCCACCATTGATGACATTCGACATGGGAACTGGCTGAAGGTATCTTACGGGTTTCTTGATCACTCTGGTTCGTAGATACTCGAATAGCTCCATGTGTAGGTGAGAAGCAGCAGCAACAGCAGTTGCCATAGAGACAGATAGGATTGCATTTGCGCCAAGCTGTCCTTTTCCCTTACTTGGATCAAGACTAAGTAGGGTCTTATCGACCTCACCTTGATTCAATGGGTTGACTTCGAGCATTGCTTCGTTTATTG
This sequence comes from Candidatus Thorarchaeota archaeon, assembly GCA_016839345.1. The sequence continues at coordinate 407 of JAEOUL010000084.1, forward strand.
TGGTATCAACATGTTTGACAGCACGAGTAACACCTTTACCCAAGTATCTCTTGCCGCCATCTCGAAGTTCAACAGCTTCATGAATGCCTGTTGAAGCACCACTGGGAACTTTTGCAACACCTTTGGTTCCGTCAGAAAGTAGTACTTTTGTCATTAATGTGGGATTACCACGGGAATCAAGAATCTCGATTGCATGGATTTTTGTGATTTCTACCATTATGGTCACCAAGCATGAAAAGTTGGTTATACTCCTTAGAATAGGAAATGTTCATGAATTTATGTCCATTCATGTGAACCTATTCCAGAGTGTTCATCTGGTCCATAGGAACAAGGACTATTATCTACCTTGTTCCTGTAAAATCAATATAGGTGGAACAATTTATGGTCTTTGATGCAGCAAACTCCAAGATAGTATGTACCATAGGACCTGCCTCAAGGTCAAAAGAAGTACTGACTAAAATGATAGAGGCAGGTATGGATGTCGCCAGACTCAACCTTTCACATGAGGATCTTAAAACTGCCAAAGTGACCTTTGAAACAATTCGGTCAATAGACGATACCATTCCAATCCTGTTTGACTTACAAGGACCAAAGATTCGAATTGGCGAGATGAAAGAACCTGCAGTCTTGGTTTCAGGAAATGAGTTCGTTCTTTCAACTGAGGAGTTCGTTGGAGATGCCACTCGAGTATCAATCTCTCATGAGGAACTACCTAAGGATGTAAAGAAGGGGGACATCATCGCACTGAATGATGGGATTGTGCGATTAGAAGTCAAATCCATTAAAGGAACGGAGGTGACTACGGTTGTACTGCATGGAGGTCCAATCTCATCGAGAAAAGGAGCCAATATTCCGGGAATTAAATTATCATGTAGTGTTCCCACGAAAGAAGATCTCAGAGACCTCGATCTTGCTGCTGAGTTAGACACTGATTTTGTTGCCCTCTCTTTTGTTACAGATGCTGATGATGTTAAGCGATTACGAAAAGCTATGGATTCAAGGGGGATGCAGGACTCAGGGATTATTAGTAAAATCGAGCACACACTTGCAATCAAGAATTTTGATGAGATTCTCAACGTTTCAGATGGAGTTATGGTTGCAAGAGGAGACCTTGGTATAGAAGTCCCCATAGAAGAGGTACCAATTCTCCAACGAAACTTGATTCGTAAAGCAAACATCTGGGCTAAACCAGTAATTGTAGCAACGCATATGCTTGAGTCAATGACCGAAGAAGTGATGCCAACACGAGCAGAGGTCAGTGATGTAGCTCATGCAGTTCTTGACCGAGCAGATGCAGTGATGTTGAGCGGTGAAACAGCTGTAGGAATAGACCCTCCAGGGGCCGTAGCGATGATGGACAAGATAATCAGACGTGCTGAACGGGAATTACCTGATATTGACCCATTGTCTGTAACGTCGCCTCGAAGGATGATTGTCGAGGTGATTGGAAATTTGACCTACAACGCCGTGAATCTACTTCCAGACAAGATAGATGCAATAATCACAGCTACTAGAAGCGGGTACACAGCCAAATGGATCTCAAAGTTCAGGCCGCCAGTACCTGTATTCGCAGTGACATCTAGCACGAAAATCGCAAGAACTCTGAAACTCTTGTGGGGCGTTCATCCAATCACGCATGAACAACATCTGGATAACGTGGATGAGTTGGCAAAAGCATCAACACAGATTGTATATGATAAGGGCTACATCAAGAAGGACAAGGACATCGTATTCACTTCAGGAGTTAAAATGATTCGTGGACGTACTAAAGTAGTTGGTGTGTTCCATGTCAAGGATTTAGTGACATGAAGAGGTCTCTCTATCAATAATCGTACATATCTATACTCATCGGAACCCTTTTCTTAGGTTTCAGAAAACTCACAAAATACCTGAAGAATTAGTATGAAGAAGGTTATCAACATGGTGACAAAAATTGTGGTAATAGGCCTTGGGTACGTGGGTATACCTGCCGCAGCGCTTTTGGCTGATGTAGA
>JAEOUL010000317.1 GCA_016839345.1 Candidatus Thorarchaeota archaeon
ATTGATTTTTGCTCCAGAAGCACTTCTCTTGTTTCTGAAACTAGGGGCGCTTTCGTGGTTTTTTTGGATTCTTCCTTCTTCTTCCCCCTGACAAGTAGTCTATAGTTCATCTCAATTACTATGGCATCATCACGTTTACAATGAATAAGTAGGTCTAGTATCTCGTTTATGCCTCGCTGTTCCATATTGATGATTTTTGCAGTAGTGTGGATTTGATCTCCAGAATGAAGAGCCTTTCTCCAAGACATCTGATGTTCAGCATGAACTACCCGTAAGATATCGAAGTCCATCTTTTCTGAGTCATCAACGAGTTGGCTAAGTATTTCTGGTAAGAACACAACAGGATAGATTGGTGGGGGAACAAGTTTTGCATCAGGTTCTGTGTTCAAATAGAGAGGATTCTTTTCATTAGTCGCGAGAGCATAATTTCGGATACTCTCAGCGTCAACAAGAAGAGGCCCAGAATGATACTCTTTTCCGAGAAACTCTCGATTCAATTTCGGTGTTCCATCAACCAAGACAAAACCTCCAAGTTACTTATTCCTATAATATGAAGTCTGTAATTAGTCTACTTGATTGGCAGAATGATTAAGTCTTATTCACTTCAATGAGTCGACAACAAAGAAGAAATGGAGGGGCTCTATACTTATTCATTAATGTAGTCCAACGATTCCGGTGATATGGACTGCAGGATGTGAGATAATGAGAAAGCTAGATGAACGAGTTGTCGTGATAACTGGTGGTGCTAGTGGAATTGGAAAAGCAATAGGAGAGCTATTCACGAAGGAAGGAGCTAAGGTGCTTGTTTCTGACATTCAGGATGATTTAGGTCATAAGCTTGCTAAGAGCCTTGGGGAAAATGCCTCCTTTATTCATGCTGATGTTAGCATGGAGAATGACGTCAAGGGTATGATTGATTATACTGTGGATGCCTACGGTCGTCTAGACTGCGTTGTTAACAATGCAGGAGTTGGTGGTGTTCAAGGAGAAATCGAGTCAATTCCTGTCGAAGATTTTGATCGGTCAATAGCTATTCTACTTCGCGGTGTGTTCCTTGGAATGAAACATGCCGCACCAGTCATGAAACGTCAAGGCGGAGGGAACATCATAAACATAGCAAGTATAGCTGGTCTGCGTGGTATTTCGCAGAATCACCCTTATAGCGCAGCCAAGGCAGCTGTCATCCAGCTGACTCGTACAGTAGCTATGGAATTGGCGTACTACAAAATACGTGTGAACAGTATCTGCCCGGGCTCGATTGTGTCCTCTATATTTGGAGCAACTGCTGGATTGTCTAGTGCTGATAGTGTTAAGACCTATGAGAAATTAACTCAGCTTTTTGAAAAAGGTCAACCAATCCGGCGTGCTGGGCTCCCTGAGGATGTAGCCAATGCAGCACTCTGGCTCGCAAGTGATGACTCGAGCTTTGTCACTGGTCATGCATTGGTTGTGGATGGTGGTATTAGTGCTGGACAAATGTGGACGCAACAGATGAGGTGGAAAGACATGATCGAGTCGACTCTTGGATTTGATTCGTCTGAGTGATTTTGCCATTTGTGTTATGATGCGCTATGTTTCCGAAAAACAGTAACCAAACATTCTAGAAGAGCCAATGTTTCAATAGTCCCTGTTGTAAGAATGACCGAGTACCTTTCAAAATAGCTGAGTGTATTTTTCTTATTCTCCCAATTCTCTTAGAACTCGATTACATGGGTACAAACAATTGTACAAGGTCATTAGAAATAGTTTCAGTATCTAGGTCGTCTTCAGAACCCTCCGAGATGAATAAGAATGAAAAACCCTCCAATGCGGCAATCAGGATACGTGCCCTTCCCTCGGGATTTGACACTCCACACTCTTCGTAAAGCCTAGTTGCGAGGTTCATATGATCCTTATAGGATTTTATCCATTCATTGCATCGATCTTTCCTATTGGTGCCCTCCTCGTATACCTCATATGATAGTCTGCGAAATGTAGGATGTTCCATAAACATCTGAACCGAGCTTCGAATGAATTGAATGAGTTTTTCTTGAGGTGTTCCTTTCTCAATTATCTGTTTGAGATGAGGGCTCCAGAGTTTATTGAATCCTTGAAGAAGTGACTCACAAGCAAGATCATATTTCGAGTTGAAATAATGGAATACAGCACCTTTTGAGATACCCAACTCTGAACAGATACTATCAATGCTGACCTTATGATAGGATCTTTCAATAAATTGGCGGAAGGACTCATTCACAATATTTTCCCGAGTATCTGGTTCGGTCATTACAACCAGACCTACTATACTATTGACATCCTCTTTAGTTTCACGCTTTTTCAAATGGAACATGAAACATCACTTCCTGTATCTATTGAGTATAGTCCTAAACACTACCTTGAAGAAATCGAGATTCTTCATTTTGATTTGTTTCCAGATGAGGCTTGGCCTTGAGTAAAATTTGTAATATGCTCGCGTAAGCTGCTTCTTAATCGTAGCCCGCGACAGTTCTGGAAGATTCAAGACAGGTTCTATAACAGTGAACTTTGACCAATCAGAATCTGATATCCAACCATTTTCCATTGCTTCATCATACAATGGAGTGCCAGGATATGGAGTACAAATAGTGAACTGCGCAAAATCCGGATCAAGTCTGCAGGCAAAATCAATTGTAGAACGCATATCCTCTTCAGTTTCTCCTGGTATTCCCAAAATAAACGAGAGAACAACTTGCAAACCAACTTTCTTTGCTAATGCAACAGACTTGATAATTTGGCTTAACCGTATTCCTTTCTTAATTGTATTAAGAATTCGTTGGGAGCCTGATTCAGCCCCGATATAGATGGTATGGCAACCTGCTTCCTTTAACCAATTAGCCATTTCAGGGTGTCTTGACATGATGTCAGCTCTTGATGAACAAGTCCATGTGACATTATCCACCTCTTTATTCATCATTGTACAAATATCAGAAACTCTTTGGTGGTCGAAGGTGAACAAATCATCAATGAATGTTACATCTCGAACACCGTATCTGTCCTGAAGAAATTGAAGCTCCTGAATTACGTTTGTTGGAGATCTCCCTCTCCATCGTTTTCCTGTAATTCTTGATGATGAACAGAAGGTGCACTGATATGGGCACCCCCTACTTGTTATCATTGGGGCAAACCTGTCTCCTTTGGGAAAATAATGATGAAGACCTAGAAGATCATAGGCTGGAAACGGAAGGCTATCCAGATCGGGAATATAAGGTCTGTCGGGATTTCTTATAATAGTTCCATCTGCTCGAGTCGTGGTTCCTGCTACTCCTTGGTATGAATGGTTTCCATTGACTTCCTCTAGAAGTACATTCATAGTCACCTCGCCCTCTCCTCTCACAACTACATCAATTTCTGGACAATCTCTGAGTACCTGTTCATCCTGAAAGGTCACGTGGGCTCCTCCAACAACAACAAGAATTGAGGGATTATGGTTTTTGACAACTTTTGCAGTCTGGTATACTTCGTGGATGGAGGGTGTTGTTTGTCCACTAATACCGACCACATCAGGAGAAAATGAGGATAGGATGTTGGCAAAATCTGAACCGTTGGACCGACGGAGGAGCCCATCGTGTATTTTCACTTCGTGATTCCCATAGTCTCTGATATAGCTCGCAACGTATCCGATTCCTAAAGGAGGACTTGTATACTCTAATGATTCAGTGATGGCACAATTTGATTGAGGGACTGTGAGTAGAACTTTGGCTATTGTTCATCCCTCCACAAAATTGGCTTCAATCATTGAATTCGAAACCCGCAAAAAGAATTCCAGATCTGCTGTGCACATTCCAGTCAATTTGTCCCAGTGGTCCGTGTTGTGAATACAACCCGGGTCTGGAGCTAATTCATCTCCAAAATAACTAATAGCACGAGCTCGACAACCACCGCAGACGTACCGTTTTTCACAACTTCCGCAAGCATCTTTCAAAAGGTCCTTGTTTCTTAATCTTTGTAGTAGAGGAGAGTGAGTCCATATTGATTCAAGATCATCCATCATAATATTACCAATCTTCATGGGTTCAATATGGGGGAAAAAGACGCATGGATAGATGTCGCCATTTGGCTCAAGTGAAACATAGAAACGACCTGCACCACAACCACCAATAAACTCTGTAAGGCGTTGCATTTTAGACGGGAATCGAGTATTGCTGAAATGAGTGGGAGCCAACACCTCATCCTGATTTGAACACAGTAATTTGGCATCAGATGCAACTCTACCAAACTGTGGTGCTGTTGTTAATACCTCTAGTGAACTCTTATGCTTGCTAGAAGCCCTACGCCACAATACTTCCAAAAGGTATTCGCGTTCAAATGGTGTAAGATCCAAATCAATTAACTCAGCCCCTCTACCAACAGGTACTAGATTGTAAAGCATGAGCCATCTGGCATCAAGATCCTCGCATAATTTGATAACATCTTGAATTTGACCAATATTGTGTCGAGTCACGGTTGTAGATACTTCGACAAACAGATCCGCAGCCACACAATTCATGACCCCTTCAATTGTCTTATCAAAAGATCCTGGAACACCTCTGAAATTATCATGCGTTTTGGCGTTAGATCCGTCAATACTAATCTGTACAAATTTCATTCCTGCGTTTTTGAAAAGCCGAACCCGTTCGGGATTAGAGAACGTTATTCCATTCGTGGCAACTGCAACATATATTCCTCGCTCTGTTGCTCTTCTAATTAGAGTAAGAATGTCGGATCTTATTGTGGGTTCTCCTCCAGAGAACGCTAAGAATACAACACCAGCATCAGCCATTTTGTCAATACTTGCAAGCGCCTCTTCAGTTGATAGCTCATACTGACCCTTCAGACCTGCGCTCTCGTAGCAATGCTTGCACCTTAGGTTGCAGGCTTTTGTCACATTCCAAACTATCTGAAAAGGAGCTCCGGGTGTAAATGGTTTAGTCACTCCAAATTTCGCTAATCCGCTAACAATACTTGACATAGATCTTCTGAATATATCATCGTTAAGACCCTCCTCAATGATATTTGAGGTTGTTCCGAAAACCCTGGCACCAATTGCCAGTATCACATGAAGAAGATATGTTGAAATCCTGCATGTTCTGCATACGCTACTTCTCTTACCAGCAATAAAATCCAGTGCTACATTTAGACGAGTATCACCATCTGATGTGCAATTCTTAGTAATGGCTAATAGAAAACGTCGTATGAGTCGGGATGAAGTAAGGCTAGTAAGTATGTCAATCTTCGAATCAGCTTTCACTCCACACTGCTTCCTTTACCGCTTGACCTACAGAATCATACCGACCAGTCGGTATGTTATCATACCTAACCCCCTCTGTAGATATAATCTCTTTGGCTTAAGCAAGAAGAGCTGTCTTGATACCTGAGATGAATGACCTTGCATAATATTGAGTCGAATCAATATAACTTCCCATTTCAAAGCATAAAGCATGTGAAACAGGGAGTGTGGAAACCGACTACTATTGAACCAACAATATTGCATAACGGTTTACTATCTCTGAGCGATCCTTCAGAACTTTGATTGGAAGTCCCAATTTTGATACAGTGGAGAACAGGTCTACTCCCATTCCTTCTGGTGCAGGTCGTGCAAGATTCTTATGTTTGCAGTCTGCCCTGTTGTTGACACACTCACTACATAGTGAACAGTTTCCAACAGTGAGTAGGAATGTCTTGACATACCCCTCTAGGAATACCTCGCGCTCGAGTTTGAGCAAATCTCTCTTAACCTGTTCCAACCAACTTTTGTATTCCTCAGAAGGTTCTCCGCTCTCCCTTGTGAATCTGAAGATCCAAGCATCGTTGTACTCTTTGAAGAACATCCGGCTTTCAGAAACAGAGGGGAGGTTTGGAGGACATGAAGCTCCTCCGTAGTCCTCACAGCCAAAATTGCATTTCATTCGCACCCAGTGTGAAACCACAATCTCTTTTGGATCAATCCATTTGAATTCCTCAAATCATTGTTCGGTGAACAGTTTCTCGAGTTCTATAGCTGAATTTCTCTGCATTGACATTGAACTTCACTCCGCATCTCGAGATTTCAATATCTTGATGAACAATCCAACTGCCAAGTCGACAAAATCGTCATCATCACCAAAATAGCCTGGGAAGATAATCTGATAGATCATCATTAGACCCACGATTCTTAGAATTCTGTCCTGCTTCTCTCCTACTTTTCCCAGACTCTCTGCCTTTTCTGTTTTCATTATGACTTCAGATAGTACACCCATCGCCTGCTGTAGTCCATCAGTACTCTGATACTTCTTGACAAGCTCCATGTAATCATCTGGATTCGCGAACATCTCGCTCTGTATAGCTGCGAGAAACTGCCTGTCTGTTCTACGGAATTCTATGACCTTCTTCAAAAACCAACGAAGTGTGTCATCAATATTCATGTTCATCTCAAGGACTTTCTCCACACCCACTTGTCGATTGAACTCCTCCACATATCCCTCAACCTTTTGAGACATGATCTCTGCGAGGATGTCAACTTTCCCGTTAGGGAAGTGATAGTAGATTGTACCTACACTCACTTTGGCAACATAGGCCACTTCGTTTACATTGATGTTGGAGTAACCCTTCTTCTCAATCAGCTTCTGAGCCGTTTCAACAATCGATTGTTTAGCTTTGGATTTTCTCATCTTCAATTCTGAATATGATTGCCACGGATATAAAGAATTCGAATTCGAGTCATATTCGAAAATTTAATAAGCGCCCGTAACGACTCAATACATGAATCCGAGTCGAACTCGAATATGTGTGGTTGAAACAATGTCAGATGATTATGACTGGATTGATTTGCATCATCATATCATACCAGATTTCTACGTTAAAGCTCTAGCCGAGAAAGGTATCACAGAACTCTCGGGAGTCCCCATTCCAACATACACTACGGATGAGTGTTTGAAGGATATGGATAAAGTCGGAATCGAGAAAGCCATTCTCTCCATCCCCTTCTCTGGTGTGCATGTCAAGGATAATGGGTTCTTCCAAGATCTGGCAAGAAAAACGAACACATGCCTCGCAGAGATGATACGAAAATATCCCACTCGCTTTGGTGCGTTAGCATCAGTACCTTTACCCAATATAGAAGCAGCCTTTGCAGAGCTTGAGTTCGCGATGGACGAGCTTCATCTTGATGGTGTGGTTCTGCTATCAAACTCTGACGGGATGTACCTTGGAGACCCTGAGCTTGAGGAGTTCTTTGCCGAGCTGAACAGGCGTAAGACTGTTGTCTTTGTCCATCCTAACAACCCACCATTCGCTGAGATGATAAAACCCGATGTCCCAGTTGTACACATTGAGTGGCCCTTTGACACAACTCGAGCAGTCGCAAACATGGTCTACAGTGGAGCACTTGACAGGTACAAAAACATCCGATTCATCCTCTCACACGGTGGCGGAGTAGTTCCGTATCTGGCGTGGAGAATTAGTATCCTAGAATATCGACAACGTGACAAGGTCAAGATGATGCGGTCACTCTATGACCTGATAATCAGAAAACAGGGTCCTGTAACAGGGCTGCGCCTCCTGCAAAAAATGTACTATGACACGACTGCGGTGACAACACCTAGCTCTCTTAGCACTCTCAAGGAGTTGTTGGATCCATCTCACATTGTACTAGGAACTGACTTGGGTGCGGCTCCGAGGTTGATGGCTTCGCTTGTCCTGAGTGACTTGAAATCTTTCGATGGTTTCGATGAAGAATATCTTCGGGCGATTGCACGAAAAGGTGCTTTAGAGCTATTTCCAAGACTTGCATCTGTCTGAGGGGTTTTCATGGCCAAGAAGACCTCCTCAAAGGAAAGAACAAATCTATTGGAGGAAAAACGAGGCACAAAAGCTGCAACTGTAGAAGACCGCACCATTACTGATTGTATTCTGCGAAATAGAAACTACATCTGGACTCATATAATTTGATAACTCCTATGATAAGGAATGCTATCTCCAAAAGAGTAAGTTGTCGTCCAGTCCTTTGGAATTCCAAGAGCTGAATTGAGAGAGTAGGTCGTTTGGAGCATATCCAGCTAGACGATAATTGTCGGGATTGAACTCCAAGATTATCTTTACCTGAGGATTGGTTTTCAAAATATTTTTCATTCCCTTTAGAACATCCAATTCGGCACCTTCGACATCAATTTTTATAAAGTCGACATTGTCAATTTCTTGAATTTCATCAAGAGCAATAGTATCTACCGTGATGATTTCTTTTGTCCATGTTCTTGCATATAAACCACTAGCAGCATGATACCTGTTAACAAAGAACTGTGCTGAACCTGTTGAATAATATGCAGCTGCTTGATAAGAACGGATGTTTGGGTAGTTATTCGTTTCCAAGTTGTGACGGAGTATTCTGTAAAGATGTGGTATGGGCTCGAATGAAAACCCTTTTCCACTTGGTCCTACAAGTCTTGCAAGAAGTAGAGTATAGTAACCACAATTTGCACCAATATCAATGAAGGTTTCTCCTTTCTTAATAATGGATTTTATGTATCTCGTTGTTTCCGGCTCATATATGCCATTCAAACACATATCTCTTGTAGACGCGCTCTGCATATCAAGAACCATTATACTTCCTTGAACTTTTGCTCGGGCTAGTCTTGATTTCGGGAGCATCATCTTTCTAACAAATTGCCTTATTGTTCTTCCTCCAATCATGAATACGGCCTCTTGTGATACTTATGATGTACTTCAGTATACTAGATTTCTCTCATAAGTTGACCAAATCGCTCCAAAGTTCTTGGAGTCAATGATATAAAAGAAAGAGCGCATTTATCAAACTTACTCAATTACAATAGTTCGATTAGAGAGTTAGAGAAAAGAAGCTATCATTAAACAGTTTATTATTATCCTTGTTGTGAATGATGAATGAGAAGGGAAGATGAGATGAAGATTCCAACGTTTCGAGATGTACTTGCTGCCCAGAATCGTATTCGTCCATACCTGAAACCTACACCATTGCAAAGCTATGCAGCTATCAATGAATTGGTTGGGACAGTCGTGTACATCAAACATGAGAATTGTCAACCAGTGGGAGCCTTCAAAGTACGTGGAGGGATTAATCTGGTTTCACAACTCACAGATGAAGAGAAGGAGAGAGGAGTCATTGCTGCTTCCACTGGGAATCATGGCCAGTCGGTTGCTTATGCATCAATGATCTTCGGTGTGAAGGCCACTGTTGTCGTGCCCGAGAAGTCTAACCCTGGAAAAGTAGCGGCTATGAAAGCATTGGGTGCTGAGATAGTATTTCATGGAGCGACATTCGACGATGCAAGAATCCACAGCGAACAATTGGCAGAGAAGCATGGTTATCGATATATTCACTCAGGGGATGAACCACACTTGATTGCAGGTGTGGCCACTGAAACCCTTGAGATGCTTCAGGAGGAGCCCAGTATTGAAACAATCATTGTGCCATTAGGAGGAGGGAGCGGAGCTTCAGGAACGTGTATTGCTGCCAAGTCAATCAATCCTGAGATCGAGGTTATTGCTGTTCAGTCTGAAGCTGCTCCCGCGGCACATGATTCTTGGAAACTGGGGAAACTTGTAGAACGTCCCAACCGTACATCTGTTGAGGGGCTCTCAACAGGAACTGCCTTCAAGCTTCCCCAGAGAATTTTGAGGGAACATTTGGATGACTTCATTCTCGTCAGTGAACAAGATATCATGAGAGCTACAGTTTGGATGATAGAACGCGCACACACTCTTGCTGAGGGAGCTGGAGCAGCGCCTTTAGCTGCTGCCTATAAGATTCGCGAGCGTCTGAAAGACAAGAAGGTTGGACTCATCTGTTCAGGGGGTAATCTATCGCTCGAGAAACTACGCAAGGCTCTTGATTTCGTAGAGAATGAAACGAACGATTGAATCAACAATATCTCAGTATCTTATTGAGAAAGAGTAAGGGTCGAGGAAAGTCCCCTCCCAATTCAATGCCGCCGGAATTCTAGTTTCGAAAATCTCTCGACTAATGAGATCGATTAGAAGATTTCATTAAATAGTGAGAGAAGTAATTTCATTCCAGTTCTATCAAAATCCAAATTCGGATGGTAACAGGCAATGCTTATTCCAACCATTCTGTTTGTTTTCATTAGTAGTGTGAGAGTTTCAAGGACCTCGTCGTATGAAAGACCATCTTCAACCGGATAATGAATGGCCGGCATTATCTCTTTGTCCAAAACATCAACATCAAAATGGAGCCAGATTGGCAAGTTGGGATTTTGTATTGAGGTAAGACTTTTGTCAAACGTAGGTTTGATTCCATATTCAGAGACCAATTTGCGATTAATTACTTCAATATTCGATTTTTCAATTAAGTCATGTTCATTTATTCCATATGCAATAACATTCTTCTCATCTAGTAGTGGACCTCTACCCGTCATGGTGACGATTTCTTTTGGTAAATATCCCGTTAGAGCGGCCAATTCCATATCTGCGGGTTCGCCTGTTGGAGAAGTGTCTGTGTTGTGAAAATCAGCGTGTCCATCAAGAAAGAAGAGATTCAGTGGAAACTCTCTTGTCTTGTATGCATCAAAAATGCCCATTAGAATGCTACAGTCTCCAGCAAGTACAATCGGAAAAGTTTCCTTATCCAGCACATCAACTAGTGTCTTCGATAATCCAAGAGACACATCTCTCCAAACATCAAAATTGAGTACCTTTGTCGTCGAATCTATCTCATTCGTGCACAAAGGAATGGTTAGATCACCAATATCAGTTACATAATGTCCTTTATTCTTCAGTAGGGAAATCAATCCTTCATCTCTAAACGATTGAGCTGGGTTTTCAACATCAGGAGCTGTTCCATCTCCATTGAATGGAACACCAATAGTTGTAATTTTCAATATTTTCATTTCCTTGCTGTTGCAGGTTTCAGGTATTGAAGCAATACAGAAAAGGATGTGGATTCAATTGTATTGAGTAGTACGTTGGAGAATATAAAAAGAGAAATAGTGAGTATAAGCCCTTTCAATGAACCTATATCTCTGTATGTCATACAGAGAGATAGCAGATTTTCTGGTACAGCTGTTTTATGTACTTACACTATTCTGTAAAACTATCCCAGTTGGAGTGAGCTGAATGGATTTTCCTGATGATTTGAGATTTGTTGAGGAGTCTTTGAAAAAAACGGAGAAAGAATTTCTGGATGGAGCAGATGGAATAGTTGAAGCACTGTTGGACAAATTGTCAACAGGTTCTTTCTCTTCTGACGTTGACACAGCACGTGAGCAGATGCAGAATTTGAACGAGTCTCGTTATGTTAAATGGAATCGATGGGTGAAGAAATATGAATTCTCAGCGTCATTCTGGAAGGACGAGGGCTATCCGAGTATTGACACGACTACTCATCAAGCTAGCAATCCCGACTGGTATTCAAAAAGAACAGGAACTACATCATTCGTTAAGGAACTAATGACTCATCGAAAAATATTGGCACCAACTGTTGATGGCGAGAGTAAAGGATCTCCAACTCCCTTAGGCAAACCATCAAATAGATGGCTGCTTGATTTTGTTGGTCTTTCCAGTCTACGTCTATCTATCAAAAAGCATTGGGAGAAGTTGGTTCGAGATATTGTGATGAAACGTCCCCAGACAAGCTTGGTACTTGTAGCTGAACGACTAGGTCTGACAACTCCAGAGATTCTTGATATCGCCCGCACTATCATGAATCTAGATGACCGGGTGATAGAGCATGACGTGAGCGATTCCAGAAAAAATCTGACATATCTTTGTAGAAAACCCGACTCTAGTTTGACACCATTGGTAGACATAAATGATTGAAAGAATCAATGTTTCTTATCTCATTAAATAGAATATAATGAAGGAGAGAGGAAGACTCTCTCTCAGTAATTCTGAAGACTACATCTGTTTCTCTTCATCTCGCATGACAACTAGGGTTAGGGGTCGTTTTTCCTATTTAGTGTGGGCAAGACCAACAATCGCCGCTTCAATAATTGTAGTATGATTAACTGTTTCGTTTTCCATGTCCACCATATCTCACACCCATATCCAACATGAAAAACGAAAATAACCAAATCTGAAATCAGAATTATTTAATATCTAAAATTCAAGGACAACTCATGCCAATTGTTGACGTCAAGATGTGGAAAGGCGTTTCAGAAGACGCTGTAGAGAAAATTATCTCAGGAATGACAAAGGTCCTAGTTGATTTAGGAATTCCAGAGCGAGCTATCGAAGTCATTGTTCATGAGATTCCAAAGACTCATTGGGGAATTGGGGGAAAACCAGCTTCAGATGTGATGGCAGATGAAAAGCCCCCCTAAAAGATAATCATTTCCAAAGACCTCCCATGCCATGACGATTACCTACAGAACCTCAGTAGACTGTCTTTAAGTGAAGACGAAAGCTAGAATTTGATAAGCATGAGTTCTCTCTCTATCCGAAAACTGAAGATACATCTGTTTCACCTGTTTTATCAGATCAACTTGGTCTTTCCCAGGGTGTTGTAGGAACAAATGGAGGATACTTCCAGACTAGCAGAACGCCCACTAGTAGAAGAATTGGAATGGGAATATAGAGACCATCTATTGACATGGTCATAATTGAACTGATGTAGCTAGGTACATTGATGATGACCAAATATAGCTCACTCAAGACTCCCCAGAGTATTGCAGTTCTCCTCGAGGTCTGGCCATTGTATGCTCTGTACAGCTGAAATACGAACAGAAATCGTAGTGCAATCAGCGGTAAAGCCAATATCCCAGATGTTGGATCGACAGTAGGTGGTACCATCCCTCCACCATCAATTGGAATCGGAGAGCCGACAAAGACAGTCCAGAACATACCTATGAGATTCGCAGCAAAATCACCATAGGGGTGTGATATCAGACTCAATCCTACAGGAGAAAAAAGAGCTACTATCAGAGAGGTCACTGTGATTGCAATTGCTTTTTGTTTCTCAGGTTTGTAAGTTTCAGGCATAAGTCACACTACTCTTTAATTATCATCCTAAAATCGATAGTTGAGAGAATATAATTCTCCATCTTTAAGCAAAAAATTGTGTATTAATGAGGAGAGAGGAAGACCCTCTCTCGATTTAACAGCAACTACCTGCCTCTGACTACTTTGTCAACATTCCGACATTTTGTCAGGACCTGTAATTTGGTCAAGGAATCTGGGATGATCACTGTCTTGGACTTTCGTATCTCGTCGACATATTGATCAAACAAGTCCCAATCAATGTCATCACCAATTGTGAGGGTCTTGATACTGTTGAAACCAATGGGTCCTCCTACCGACTCAAGCTCTTTTCTTGTAATGGTCAGGTCATCCAGACCTTCCACAGTGAACCGTTTCTCACTTGTTTCCTCAAGAAAGATCCGCATCACCTGTGTCACCAGCTCTCCTATTGGGACGCTTCTCCGTCTTGCCTCGGCTGAAAAGAGGCTATAGACTTGGTCGTCTATACCTCGTATTGTCACGTCAGTCACTCAATCACCTTCTTGACAAGACTAGAGCTCATCTAGGACCAGACTTGGGGCTCTCCTGAGAAAGACCGCAATGGCCATGAAGAAGACTCCAAATAGGATCACTCCAGTAGAGATGAGTATCTCTAGTGTCAGGGGAATAATGCCCAGAAAGAGTAGCATCATGAATGCTCCAATAAATGTGATGAGGAACCCAATATAGAGTACAAACACCCATGCTGAGTTTGCCTCTTCTCTCTTTCGTTGGCGTTCATCTAGCTCCTGGAATCTCTTACGCATTCGATCTCGCACTTCATTATCATCGTTGGTTATTTCGTCGGATGTAATATTTATCACCATTATCACCATAAGCAACAAACGGTTATAAATATTACGATGATGACGCATTGAAGAAACTAAGCCCAAATATCTTGTGGATCATGACGATGCGAAGAAATCCTTAATACGAAAATTGACTAATATTTAAGGGCTGTCTGAGAAGCGCACTCTCGATAGCGTCTGGGCTTAATGTGTCGAGCTTAGCCATAAACACATTCGAAAGTTGGCTGAGCGATTAAGACGACACAAAGGGCAGAATGACGAACGGTAACATCGAGTGATTATCTGCCTGTTCAATGGTATTAATTGCGAAAAAGAAAGTGTTCCCGGACGAGAAGTATTGAACCACTGTCGAGGGGCTTACACTCAGACAGCTTTCCTGCTTCCTACTTACCATAAACATTATAGTTTGTCTTACATGAATGGCAGATAATCCGAACCAAATATCTCCCATGCCATAACCATTCATGATTTTCACTCAGAAGACTATCATCCCAGTTATGTACATAATAAACATGAACAACACACAAAGGATGGCTGCGGAGGCTAGCCGTATTGCGCTCTTCACTCCCCCCTCTAATCTCAACTCCGCAATAATCCATATAGCAGTGACAACAACTAGAACTAAAATCGAGATTGAATGGACAGGATCTGAGAAGTCTAACTGAAGCATTGATATAACCTCGTGTCACAAGCGATATCACGACCTAGTTAAAAAATTCACTTCTCAATTCCATGGGTCTTGGAGATGAGCTTTCATTGAAAGTGAGATTTGTAGCCGCTTTGATTATAGGAATACTTGTCGGAATAATCGTTATTCTACTCTTGATGCAAGCAAATGTAATCTAGAAGGCTTGCTGGACTTGTCGTGAAGAGGAAATAGTTTGACTGTTTGAAAGAGAGAAGACATCCTTTTCCTGATATGAAAGCTGAAACTAGATCTTACTCTTTCAACGGAGATTCAATTCTATGCTGTCAATAGTGAGGGTCTAAAATTATCACCGTACAGTTCGCAAGATCGGCGAAATCCTCTGCATAGAATCTACGTTCCGTTACGAAACCGACTCCAACATCCCAGTGTGTGGGTATAGCATACTTGAGATCCGAATTGATTTTGAGGTCATCTATCGCTTTCGCTGCTTCACTTGCATTCGTCCATGCATTATTGGGAGAATCACTTACTGGTAAAATTGCTATATCTGAATCAATTGATTGCATTTCAGGGATACGATCAGTGTCACCTGCATGATATATTCTAGTCCCTTCAAAATCGATTATTACACCAGTGTTGTTTTCGGCTCTAGTGTGCATAGGAGTTTCTGTGCCATAGTAAGTCGCATTGTAACAGTAGCTAGGTACAAACTCAAAACTCACTTTGTCGTATGTAAGAACATCTCCGGGTCTGACAGTATAATTCGCTTCAACTATTTCAGCTGGTTCTTGCGAAGCGATGACAATTGTATCACTGTCAGATAACTTCCTGACAAGATACGAAGAACAATGTGTGGCATGATTATGTGAGATTATAATAAAATCCGCTGTTTCCAGTAATGTATCATTTTCATCTACAAAGAAATATGCAGGGTCTACGTAAACAACAACATCGTCATATTTCATTTTGAAACCCATAATCATCAGAAACCAAATATCAACACCATTGTAATGAAGTCCCTCAGGTGGTTCTAGGTGTGTTTCATTTCCAGGATTATTCATGAACGCAACGTATGAAACCACGCTTACAACTAGTATACATACAACAGCTATCCCTATGAGTTGGTTTCTGTTCATTTCAAATACACTCCTCATGCAAGATGTTTCTCTCACTGCAAATCCAACTATATTGATTCAATCCGCATTCTATTGTTTATTAAGAGCATATTTTGGCGCAACGCGATGAAATGTACAATCCTCCGATTTTCCATATTTCCGGCAGATGTCAGTACATACCTTATTCCTACTTCTACACATTCCAAGATTGAGGATTGATAAAACATGAGCAATGATATCGATCAAATTAGAAAAACCGTACAGGCATATTTCGATGGTGTTTCAACAAGGAACTACGACAAATTTCTCGAGTCTTGGCATACTGATGCAAAGATGAGTTTTGTAAAAGATGGGCAACCTTCATCTGTAGATCGAGATTTCTGGAAGGATTGGTGCAAACAAGATTCAAGCTCCACTCTGAACACTCAAGCATGGATTGAGTCGATTGACATTAGAGGGTCTGTTGCTGTTGTCAGAAGTAAGCTGATTAGGGAGATGTCTGATGCCATCTATGATTTCACTGATTTTCTCACATTGTTGAAGCAGGATGAAGAGAACTGGGTCATCATGAGTAAGGCATACAACTCTGAGATTACAAAGAAGTAAGCGTGCTCAATCAATGAGGGAGAAGGTTCTTGCTAGCTGGCTTCCCTATACGGATATGACTCACGAATCATTGGATGTACTCCCCGACTACCAGAGAAATGGTGCCACGTGTGAATGTGTGGTACAATCGCGTTCATGATTTTGTTCTCTGCTTTTTTCAAATGCTCCTGAAATGTAGTTCTTGATAATTCAATCTTATCTGCAATAGTCTGAACATCAGCATCACGAGGAATCTTATAATACCCATACGCAAATGCAGTTAGCAACGCATCAGTCTGTTTTTCAGTAATACCTGCAAAGAGAGTTTCGGTTGTAACTGTCATCTGACTTTCTGAAAACCCTTTGAAGGGGACTTTGCGTAACATCCATGGTACAAAACAGCACTCATCGAATTTGGAAAGGATTTGATTAATGTGCTCATGTTGAAATACTATAATCCTATGATATTGCCAGCCTCTAGTAAAGGCGACTGGACAAATGGGAATTATGCCAAACTCTTCTATACAATCTTCTAATATCTTCTCTACACTACATAGATGCACAGTGGATATGATATATCCTCGATCATCCTCTCTATACGTGTCAATCATCCCTTCAAGTTCTGCTATATCATCTATGGCGGAAGAACAATCACCTTGGTCTTTTGGAATCACCTCAATAACTTCCCGCTTACCTGTCCTCCAGACCTTTATCCTGCTTTGGGGATTTCTATGTGAAATCTCTCCAAGTCTGCAATCATGTCTGATTTTAAATTCGATTTCAAACATTGGCATCGAATCAACCCTCTCAAAATGCCTATTATGTCATCAACCGTCATATGACAGTATTCATTCTTTGGAAGAACGCAAATAATTCGATCTCCAGCTCCAAAGAGTTCCCCTACCATAAAAATAACTCAGGAACTTGATTTGATTGACTGATATACATAATCACTGATTATATTGTAAAGCAGAAGGAGGTGTAGTCAATTCCATCTCGCCCTCGAGTCCCCATCTTGTTAGAACCTTACTATATAGTACTGCACCCTCTTCAATAGATGGAGAGAAAATATTGCTTCTGTCATTCATGAATTCAAAAACTACACTCTCTCCTGGTTTAATTTCAGGCCAAACGAAATACTCGACACTGGAAACCAAGTCAAGTGTGACTAATTGCCCGCTTGTGTTATAGAAAAAGATGGTAACTTGGACAGCCCAAAAGTTGTTTACCGTGGTGGTTCCGTTGTTTGTAACATTAACCCAAACTGTTGTATAAAAAGGAGGTCCCTCTTCCGGAATTTCTGGCATGAAATCCTGCCAATAAGTTGTCTCAGCCCATGCTGCAAGTCCATCCTTGATGATGATCTCTGGCTCCTCCTCTGGAGGTTCTGGAGGTGGTGGAATTTGAGGCGGGCTTGAGTAAAATAGATTCATGAACACTCCCAATGCACCTAAACCTATGATAGCAACTAGAATAACACCCATCGCAGTAAACTTCCTAGCTGTCATTACTTTCCTGTAGACAGTGCTTTATTTTATTATAAACCTACAAATTAGAACAGTAAAATATCTGTTTCAACAAAATGTTCCTTAATATTTGATACAAAAGAATGTGAAACGAGCGCGGAAAACCCTCTCCTGATTTTAAAATAGACACTTCATCAATCTTTCATGACGATATGAACCTAATCTGGTCCAAAGATATCACATTCCATGACGATTTGGATGATGGCAACAAATTACTTTAATCAATCCTCTATCTTTTACGCGAGGCATCGTAATGAATGAGGTATTAGATGGTACATATCTGCCTTTCACAGAAGCACAGTTGCTGAGCCATTTTGCTAAGGTCAAGCATCGAGGAAACTGTGTTAGGAATGAAAGACATCTGAGCTACTACAAGAACAGCATTCAAAGTTATCATCAGTATCTTGCTGAAACTTCGGATAAGAGAGGTAGACCTCTATCAGAGATGAAGGGACCCTGTCAGATAGAGAAAGATGAACGATTCTGGGTTGCCACGTGTTTGATGACAATGTTCTATGACGAACGACGACTGCAGATGTTGCAGAAACTCTTCACTGAAACTTTTGGCGAAAATCCTCCCCTGGCTGGTCTAAAATCTTGGCGAGAGTGTCTGGAAGGAGATCTAGAGCTATTCTTTGAAACCACTCTGCCCTCGCCGTCCTCCTACAAGACTTGGCTTCGCCGAAACTTGAATGAGCGGCAATTCATCCCCTTTGTTTTACATGGTGCACATGGAAAATCACATCTAGAAGGCCCCACACATCTAGACGCTCTGCTCATAAATCCAAGCAACGGCTTCGCGGTGATAGTAGAAGCGAAGGTTCTGTCTGACATCAGCTGTCAGATTACCTACGATGCCGCCCGAAACCAGATGGCCAGGATTATCGATGTCATGTTGGAAGAAAACAAGAATCTCTGCGAACCGTTATCCCAGAGAAATCCTGAAAGGACACTGTTCCTCCTGTTGACACCTGAAATGTTCAAAATCAATCCCTCTCGCAGGTTATATGGATGCAAGTTTAATGATTACAAGAGGAATCAGGAATCATTAGCTGTCGAATTGCCTCACAGGAAGAATCTGAACTGGCTCGAAATTCGCCGCAGGTTAGGATGGCTCACCTTTGAAGACTTCCATAGGACAAACAGAGATTGTTGTCCATGGCTATCCAAACAATAGAAGAAATACCAAGCGAGAGAGGATCTACCTCTCTCAAATCTAAATCATGACTTTTTTGACTAAAGATTTCCCGTGCTATGACGGTTTTGTATCACTATTCTCCAATTATGAACTTCGCGGACTTCACTACAAGCGTGCAAAAATCGTTTGGATATTCGTGGCCAATATCGGGATAGGAATACAACTCGCAATCGATTCCTGAAGCAAGAGCCAATTCATGGAATTTTTTATGCGAAGGGTGCCTTGGTACGTCTTTTTCACCGGATACAATGACACCTTTGAGCTTCTTACCAATAAGAGAGGGTGACTCTGGGTCAAAGAAATTCTCAGGTTTCAAGGCTTGTGCTATAGTAAGAAATCCTTTGGCCGGGATGATTCCCTTCGCAATTGCCTGAAGAGCAATTCCTGCGCCTTGGGACATTCCACTAACAATCACTTGCGTTTCATCCACATCATCTCGCTGGATGAGAATCTTGTAAGCATCTCTAACCTCCTGCATAGATATGCTCTCATCATCCCAAGCATATTGTCCAAAAGCGTGTATCTGAGACGACCTGAGTGAAGCAAATACAATATCAATCATTTCAAGAGCAGGTTTCCAGTAGAATTGTGAGATGGTATGGTCAGAATGACGACCATCTAGAAAGAGAATCAAGGGATACTTTTTACTCTCTTTAGCTCCTTTTGGAGTTCTTACAATCAGTTGAGTTTCTGTGTTCTCCTTTACTTCTTGATGCATATTCTCATGTTGACTTATGACATCTTTCAACCGAGATGATTTACTGATATCTTTCAGATATTCGTCCAAAATTGACTCACTGTACCAGATGCCCTGTTGAAGACTCTCCTGCAATTTGTGTTGAATTAGTTCAATGTCTTGTGTTTCAGCAGCAGTCCCTATTTCCCAATCATATTTCAAAGAGGTCATGTATAGGTTTGTTGAAGAAATGGAGGATATCAACTTCGTCAGTTCTTCATACTTTTCATCAGTATACAGGCTGAAGAGTTGATCTCGAATTTTGTAAATCTCTTCAAAAGTATCTTCATATTGTGGATTTTCAAGGACCTGCATAATAAATTCCTCACAGTAATCCACTCCCCCCAAAGGATAGTACTCAAAAACTTGAATGATAAGATAAATTTTACCAAGAGAGTAATTTGGTAAAAAGAATGAAAGAACAAAATACTCCCGCACATGAAAATTAGGATTACATTTGTTTGTCTTGTCCTAAAGGAATTACTATGAGCAGTACACATTTGTATTTGGATGTCACCTCTCTATCCAAGCAAGTGGGGATAGAAATGACATACTCTAAGACGCCTTTGAAAGGTAATGCTGTTAGGGATCTCGATTTTCTGACAGGTCATTGGAGAGGAGTGATAGGAGAAGATGTTGTCGAAGAGTATTGGTTACCTGAAATGTACTCCAACAAGGCCTGTATCTTTCGTTGGATCAAAAAAGGTGAACTCTACATCTATGAACTTGTTGCACTTGTTGAGCGAGATGGGGAGCTTCACATGCTACTCCGTCACTTCGATAAAGGATTCACAGCTTGGGAGGACAAGACTAGTCCTAGGGATTTTGTTGTGACAGAACTATCAAAGACTGAAGCAGTCTTCATAGATACACAAAAACCTGATGGTGGATTTCTTCGATATGATACAAGTAAAAAAGACACTCTCAAGTTCTTTGACCATGAACCAGATGGGACAGTCAATTTCTCACTTGTTTTCAAGAAAGTAGATGTTTTTTGAAAAAGTGCTAGTGAGAGAACAAGATACTCTCTCCATAAATTTGAACCTACATCTGTTTCTCTTTCTCTAGAAACTCAGAGAGATCCTGATGAGCTTGTCTAAAGAATCTCGTATTGTACTTGAAGCCCTCAATCTGTTCAATAATTCTTTGGACCTTTGTCATGATGAGAGAGGTTTCTTCTGAATTTCTTTCTGATTGTCTATCAGATTGAAGATTGGATAACATCTCTTGAAATCTTGGGACAGACGAGTAGATGAAATTGTCCGTGTTCAAAACATGCGCGAGTGTGCTCAATGAAATAGATTCCAGATAATAGATTCTTGGTTTTCGATATTGTTTCGGTAGAGTGCTGATATATACACTGTTCAAAGGGTCGCGCAGGAAACGAGAAACTGTACTGCGTGAGAATCCCGAATGAGTCATCAGAGTCTTTTGATTTGCACTCCGATGAGTATAGAAGATGCTCAATAATCGATTCCTTATAGGGTCATTTCTATAATACTCAAAGATGTCCATTATGGCTTCCTCTATCCCTCGTGTTTCGAATCGATAGACGACTATCTCGTTAGGAGGTATTATTTCTGAAACGTCTTCTTTAAAGAAAGAGTATTTCTGCCTTCTATTGATTTGTCGTCTTTGAGTTTCGATATAGTTTCGAAGGCTATTGAGTCGCAAGTGAAGAAATTGTGTTTCGATAGGATACTTGTGTTGTATCTTTTGAAGATCTGTTTGTTTATCCACTATGAATGAATCTAGCTTCTCCAAATCCTCAATTAGTAGAGTGGGGGGAGTATAGACAAAATTCGCTCTTTCTGGTTCCATCGAGTAAAGATTCTGGTGCGTCTTTGGGATTAGCTTTCGACTTATGATGTCTGTCTGAAGAAACAACTTTAGTGTCGATGAAATAGTGCCCAGAGAAAATCCTGTTAGTTGTTTCAGTTGTTTCTGAGTTAAGGCATCATAGATTTTGAGATAAGCGAAGACCTCTGTCATCTTTGGGTTTAGATTCATCATTTTTCCAACTGTCTTGTAAAACGTGACTATTTCTCTCTCAATCTTCTTCGATTGTTTTGAGAGTAATTTAGCTTGGTTCATTGACTCCAACCTGAATTCACCGGCACTCGGTATATCAATCAAACTTTTGCTGTGATGGTAATGTATATTTTTCAAATTTTAAAATTTAGAAAATATAAATCTACTTGATCAGGAGGATCTTGTAATGTTAACTCAAATGGGTGTCACAAAAAAGATAACAATCCTTGGAACATTATTGCTTCTTCTTCTAGGAACTCTCTCTATTGCAAATGCAACAACTGAAAATGATCCTATTGAACTAATTGACTTCTCTAGCTTCCTGGGCGGCACAGGTGATGAGCATATGGATGTCTCGTACGCCTTTGGAAGCACAACTGTTGATTCAAAAGGTAATATCATTGTGGTAGGTCGGACAACATCTGCAGACTTTCCATTGAAGGATGCCTTTCAGGAGAACATCAATGGATACAGCGATGGTATCATCTCGAAATTTCATCCTAATGGCTCACTGATTTTTTCAACATACTTTGGAGGCTTAGCTCAAGAAGTGCCTACGGATGTGGCTGTTGATTCAGAGGATAATATAATAGTGGCAGGAGTTACGGGTTCTCCAGACTTTCCAGTTGTGAATGCTCTCAAATCAAATTCAACTTGTGTTTCAGGAGGGACTGTTGATGGTTTCATTACCAAGTTTTCAGAAGATGGGCAATCTCTTCTGTTTTCAACATTCTTTGGTGGAGATAGAAACGATTGGCTCTATACTATGAATATTGATTCCACTGGTCGAATAGCTATCTCTGGAACAACTGATTCCACCGATTTCCCATTACTAAATCCCTATCAGGACACACATGCTGGTGCTCTTGATGTATTTTTATCACTAATTGAGGCTGATGGGCAGTCTCTGTTGTTTTCAACATATATAGGTACAGCAGGAGTTGACCATGGACGTCGTGTTGATTTTGATTCACTCGGAAATGTCTTGGTTGCAGGAATGTCTGCAATTGGCGATCTAGCAACCGAGGGGGTGTATCAGGAAGAACACGCTGGTGGATCCTCAGATGCATTCCTAGCTAAATTCAACCAAACTGGTATAATGGAGTATCTTACGTTTCTGGGGGGTGAAGATATTGAGTGGGGCGTTGATTTTGCGATAGACAGTGATGATAATGTTGTGATTACTGGCTTTACAATGTCTGACGAATTTCCGACATCTAATCCTTATCAAGACGTATGTGCAGGGTATTCTGACATATTCATCACCAAATTGACTCCTGATGGACAAAGTCTTGCCTTCAGCACATATTTGGGCGGCTCATCCCCTGATTATGGAAATGCCATCACAATCGACTCACATGACCGCATCATAGTGACAGGTCAGACAAAATCTGCTGATTTCCCGACAACTTACCCCCTCGGTACAACCGATTCAATGCATGATGCTGTATCCTTGGCTGTTTTGAATCACGAAGGTTCACTTCTCTTGTCGACGATATTGGGAGGTCAGAGTAATGATAATGGCATCGGAATTGCTTGGTATTCTGATGATAGTTTCATTGTAGTAGGTTATACTGAATCTGATGATTTCCCAATCTATGAAGCCTATCAAGGCACATATGGTGGTGGAGATAGCGATATGTTCATCATGAAACTAGACCTGCACGATTTGCTATCCATTACAGAAGGTGGGAATGGATTTACATTTGGTCTTGTTGAAGGCATCAGTGTCATTGGAGTAATAGTAGTTATTGCCGCTTTACTGGTGTTTGTGCGAAAGAGAGCTGGATAGACATTCGAACTTCAGAGTGGGAAATCAGGAATATCCTCCAATACAAATGCAAGTGGGAAAGGGGTTCATGCACCCTTTTCTCAAAAAATCCAGCGTTGTGTTACATTGACAAAAACCATCGCACCTACAGCTACCAAAACCAATGTCATAGAAATTGGGTTGGAAATTCAAGAAGAACTCCTAGTTTCTCAACTCCTCAGGTCCGACCATCTCTCATGCAATCGCGATTTCACGAAACTATCATATTACTTCAGGTGTAGTATACATTGTAAGATTGTCCTTGATCTTGGAGGAAGATTCTCCATTTCATATTAGATGTAATCCATATCTTTTGGCTTTACGTTCGACTACTTTGAGCAGCTTGGATGAAATTAGTACATATAGAATTGCATAAACCACTAGCATTG
>JAEOUL010000124.1 GCA_016839345.1 Candidatus Thorarchaeota archaeon
ATGTACCGGCTGTGGAGACTGTCAAAGAGTATGTCCTATAGAAGTGCCGAATGAGTATGATTTGGGTCTGAAGATGAGAAAGGCTGCCTACATTCCTTTCCCACAAGCAGTACCCAACATTGCAACAATTGACATGGAAAACTGCATTGAGTGCATGACGTGTGTGAAGACTTGCAAGGCTGAGGCTATCGTTTTTGATATTGCTGATGAAATCTTCATGATTAATGCAGGTTCAATCATTGTTGCTACTGGATACGAACTCCTCGACCTGACCACTGTTCCAGAGTATGGCTACGGTAGATTTGCGAATGTTGTCAGTGCTCTTGAGTATGAACGCATGGTTTCTGCTAGTGGACCTACTGGTGGTGTAGTCATGCGCCCCTCTGACGGTCGCGAACCGCACAAAATTGCATTTATCCAATGTGTAGGCTCCCGAGATGTCAACCATTGCTCTTATTGTTCAAAGATATGTTGCACCTACGCCACGAAGGAAGCAATCATCACTAAAGAGCACACTCCTGAGGTTCACATTGATGTTCTCTACAATGACCTACGAGTATTTGGTAAAGGTTTCGAAGAGTTTCTGGTTCGGGGAGAAACAGAATACAATATCAATTACGTGAAGGGTCTCCCCAGTGAGATCCAAGAGGAATATGGTACAGGCAATCTTCTGGTTCGTCATAGCAATGCAAAAGGTCACGACATTCTATTAGACAAGTATGACCTTGTAGTTCTCTGTCCTGCAATGGTCCCATCTTCCGACGATGGATTATTCGAACAGCTTGGCATCAAGACTGATGAATCTGGTTTTGTGAAGCCATTGATGGAATCTCTGATGATATCCGAAACTGGAATCCCTGGAATTCATATGTGCGGGTCAGTTCATATGCCGAAGGATATTCCTGATTCAGTTGCACACGGGAGTGCTGCTGCTGCGCTAGCTGCACTTGATATAACCATCCCCAAGGGTGAAGAAACTGAAGCACTCACAGAGGCTGATTTAGAGCTTGTTGCAGCAGAACCACGAATTGGAGTTGTCATTTGCTCCTGCGGGATAAACATAGCAGGAACTGTAGATGTTGGGGAAGTCACCCGATATGCAAGCAAACTACCCAATGTCGTATACTCGGAGAATCTTCTCTACTCGTGTTCATCAGATGCTCAGGTCGTCATAAAAGAGGCAATCAAAGAACACAATCTCAACAGACTTGTTGTGGCATCATGTACTCCTCGTACGCATGAGCCATTATTTAGAGCAACCATCGAGGAGGCTGGACTGAACAAATACCTCTTTGAGCTTGCCAATATTAGAGAACATTGTTCCTGGGTACATCAAGCTGACAAAGATGAGGCCACCTCAAAGGCAATGGATCTCGTGCGTATGTCCGTGGCTCGGGCAAAACTACTCGAGGCACAAGACGAGGCAGTGACTCAAATCGATCCCTCCGTCTTAGTCATTGGCGCTGGAGTTGCAGGGATGGCAGCTACAGATGTCCTCTCTCAGAAAGGATTCAAGGTCTACCTTGTGGAAAAGCAGGACAAGGTGGGAGGATTTCTCAACGAACTCAACAGTGTGAATTTTGACAATAAACCCGCCTCTGAGATAATCGGTGACTATGAGAGTCGTATCAAAAATAAAGAGAACATTCAGATTATGTTGAACTCAGAAGTCATAGAAGCAAAAGGTTCGATTGGTGAGTTCGAAGTTGTAGTGAAAACCGGTAAGACAAAAGAATCACTGACTGTTGGAGTTGTCATTGTCGCTACTGGCGCTGTAGCTCTCGAGGAAAAGGGGCTCTATGGTCTTAGCAAGCTTCCTGAAGTAATGACTGAGGTTGAATTCAACAGGAAATTAGCTGATGACGAATTCACCGACGGTGAAACCTATGCAGTTATTCATTGCGCAGGGTCTCGTGAGGATGCGGCTTTGGAGGGATCCAGAACTTGGTGTTCTGGTATATGCTGCATGGTGGCTTTGGAGCATACCCTAGAACTCCTTGAGAAGTATCCAAACTCTCGAGTTTTCCATTTCTACCGTGATTTACGAGTCTTCTATGATGCTGAGGACAAATACAGAGAGGCTCGAAAGAAAGGAGTGGTTTTCGTTAGATTCGACAATGACTCACCTCCAGAGGTCAAGAAAGGTAAAGACAAGGCGCTCACAATCACCGTTCTAGACCAAGTACTTGGAGCTGAATTGACAATAGATGTTGATCACACAGTTCTAGCCACTGCGATGGTTCCACGACCAAATAAGGAACTCTCAGAACTGTTCAAAGTCCCACTGAACCTGTCAGGTTTCTTCATGGAGGCTCATCCCAAACTTCGTCCTGTTGATTTCCAGACTGATGGTGTGTTTGTCGCTGGTACAGCAACAGCACCGAAAAGCATTGGAGAATCGATTGCTGAGGGTCAAGCAGCTGCATCCAGAGCATTGATTCCGCTTATCAAGGGAATTCGAAAAGCTGAAGCCATTGTTTCAGTCGTCGATCCTGAGATATGCGTCGGTTGTGGAACCTGCGAGATCAACTGTGCATACAATGCGATTGAGGTTGTTCCTGGTGATGGAAGTCATGACTATGCTGTGACAAATCCTGTCCTTTGTCAAGGCTGTGGAAAGTGCGGTGCTGGGTGTCCTGCCGGGGCGATAACCATGAAGCACTTCACCGATGATCAGATCATTACACAAATCCGGTCAGCTCTCGAAGACATGCCTGCAAACGATTCTCGTATACTGACAATTTTGTGTAACTGGTGCTCATATGCTGGAGCGGATAGCGCTGGTGTTTCCAGATTTCAACAACCGCCAAACGTCAGGGATATCCGAGTCATGTGTACAGGAAGAGTGAGTGTACAGCACATTCTTGAGGCCTTCAGACTTGGTGCAGATATGGTCTGGATTTCTGGGTGTCACATAGGCGACTGTCACTATGTGGATGGAAACATCTCCTTCGAACGTAGATTTGCCATTGCAAAGAAGATAATCGAGAAAGCTGGACTAGAAACTGATAGACTCCAGTTCACACACATCAGTGCAAGTGAAGGGTCAATCTGGGCAGAAACTGTCAAGAAAAATACAGACCTTGTAGATAAACTCGGACCCAGTCCCTTGAGGCAGAGGAGGCGCTAAAAATGACACAGTCTTGGGGTCAATTCAAATCATTTGAAGGAAAGAAGTTCAAAGCACTTGATGCTGATTTCACCAAAGAGGTGTCTAATCTTCTCGGTGGAAAAGACCTTACTGCATGTTTCCAGTGTGCGAAATGCAGTGCTGGCTGTCCCGTTGCTGACAAAGTGAACATTCAGATCCACGAGGTCATGAGGATGTTGCTCTTTGGACTGAAAGAGGTTCTTGAAACCGATATGGTATGGCTCTGTTCTACATGTTATACTTGTCAAGAGCGCTGTCCACAAGGGATTGACATAACTGACATTCTCTTTGGTTTGAAGAACATGGCATTCAGGAAAGGAATCACACCACAAGGATATTTGGGAGCACGACAGTCACTCTACGATACAGGTAGGCTTTATGAACCCACAGACTGGGAGCGTGATGATCTTGAGCTCGATCCTGTTCCTGAGCTGAACATCGCGGACACAAAGAAAATGCTGGATAATACAAAGCTCATGAAATTGGAGGAGGGTGAGTAGGATGACTCAGAGCTATGAAGTTTTTCTCGGTTGTGCTATCCCTAGTAGGTTCAACAACTATGAATCATCTATGCGAGCCGTAGCAAAGGAGCTTGGTATCGAACTGATTGACTTTGAAGGTGCATCATGCTGTGGGACTGTAGTACTCAAGTCAATTGATGAAAATAGCTGGTTGTCAATGTCTGGTCGAAATATTGCACTGGCTGAAAAGAGAGGACATGACA
>JAEOUL010000318.1 GCA_016839345.1 Candidatus Thorarchaeota archaeon
AAAGCGGAAGTTGATATTCTCTATTCCAAGGGTCTCAATTTGGGAGACTGTCGAGGATGTTTCAATTGCTGGTCATCTACACCAGGTAAATGTATTCAAGACGATGAAATGACCGAAGTACTTGAGAAGATAGCTGATGCGGACCTTATTGTACTCGCTACACCAGTTTATGTTGATGGAATGACAGGTTCACTCAAGACTCTACTCGATCGTTCAATCCCTCTACTCCATGGAGCTTTTGAACTTCGTGATGATCACTGTCGACATGCACTGCGCGAGCATGTTAAAGCTGGAAAGCTTGCTTTATTTTCAGTATGTGGATTTTATGAAATGGACAACTTCGATCCTCTGATAACCCATGCAAAAGCAATCAGTAAAAATATGAATCGTGAGTACATAGGAGCTGTACTCCGACCTTATGCATGGATAATTGATCCAGGGATGGAGCAGGGCGCTCCTCTAGGATATATTCTAGACGCAATAAAGGAGGCAGGATATCAACTAATTTCAAAAGGATTGATGAATGAGGATACAATTTCTACCATAGAAAGCGAAATTCTACCTCGAGAAGAAGTCATCCAGATGTTGAAGCAATACTACGGTGATAAATAGTATTTGCGCAGAACCAAATCGCTATTCATAGCAAAAATTCAGCATGCAATATGATAATTGAGATTGCATCAAATCAATTAGATGAGATTGGTCCTATCATTGAACGATTGAGAGAGCAAAGGGAGGATGTTCCTGAGAATTTTCTTGATATGATTAGGGATTCAGTTTCCCAAGAAAATTCAAGTTTGTATGGCAACTATTCAGAAGATGGTTCTGTGAATGGGATAGGTCTCTTCGGAAAAACAACTAGTCGATTATCACTTGTCTTCACTGATGGTGACTTGGAATTAGAGAAACAGATTACAAATACTATCTTTGAGAAATATTCTACCGAGTATGCATTCATTGAAACAAGTGGACCTTGGATTTCTGATTCATTGTTTCAACATATGCTCGAACTCGGTTTTTCAAAATATGATCGAGCATATATGACACTACCCAGAGAAGATATAGAGTCTCTAACAGAACCTGTACTTCCAGATGGAATGCATTTCGACGTTTACACTGAAAATGATCGTAATGAGATATCCAAATTAGTCTTTAAATGCAAAGATGGAAGTGTGGACAAAGGTGTCTTCCCCCATTTTTATGAAACCTTGGAATATTGTCTAAATCTTCTAGAAAGCATTGAGGCAAATAGATACGGAGAATATATGGATGGTCTGTCTTGGATTTTAAGAAAAGGAAATAGAAAGATTGGCGCCTGCTTTACTACGTGCAGGAACAGAGATACCGGTTATATCCCGGATATTGTTTTAGACCATGAATTCCGTGGTCAAGGACTTGGAAAAGCCATGCTTGTTCATTCAATGAAACGGCAACTTGAATCCGATTCCGCAATAGTAAAGGTAGACCTTGATGTCACTATTGGCAACAGAGCTCGATTTCTATATGAATCACTTGGGTTTAAGGATGTCCGAGAGCATTCAACGTATACTTGGATGAAATGAATTCTATTGGAATCATTAATCTAGTACAGAGCTCAATCATTCCATGTGGCAATAATGGGCAAATACAGTGGTATCTATTCCAAAATACTTGATGCACGTGAGGTTCTTCGAGATATCAAGCATGTGACCCGACTTGATCATTCTTCAACATTCAGTAGGATTACTGGAGGAGAAGTTTTTCTAAAACTGGAGAATCTGCAGAAGACTGGTTCGTTCAAAGTCCGCGGAGCAGCATACGTCATGTCTCAACTTTCAGACAAGGAAAAGAAAATGGGAGTCATAGCTGCATCTGCTGGTAACCACGCCCAAGGTGTTGCATATGCAGCCTCACGTTTGGGGCTCAAGTCTACAATAGTAATGCCTTGCTTCTCACCTGTCGCAAAGATACAGGCAACTCAAGGCTATGGCGCAAATGTTATTCTTCACGGAACTGTTTTTGATGATGCACTTGCACATGCTCGAGAAACTGCGGAAAAAACAGGAGCCACTTTCCTTCATCCCTTTAACGATGAAGATGTAATCGCAGGTCAAGGTACAATTGGACTCGAGATTCTTGATGAGTGTCCAGAAGTCGATATCATTTCTGTTCCAGTCGGTGGTGGAGGTCTCGTTTCAGGAATCAGTATCGCAGTTAAGGAGCAACGTTCTGACGTTGAAGTATATGGTGTTGAAGCTGCAAGTGCCGCGTCGATGCAGGCATCAATTGAAGCTGGAAAAGTAGTTCCTGTTAAGAACATTGACACTATTTGTGATGGAATTGCAGTGAAGAAACCTGGAAGACTCACATTCAATATCGCAAAGGACCTTCTTTCCGGGGTTGTGACGGTGGAAGAACTGGAAGTCACTCGTACTCTCTTCATGTTATTGGAACGTGCCAAGATTGTGGTAGAGCCAGCTGGATGCGTAGGTCTTGCAGCATTCCAACATGAAAAAATAGACATAGAAGGAAAGACTGCAGTTGCAGTTTTATCAGGCGGTAACATAGACATGTCATTTCTATCTCGAGTTGTAGAAAAGGAATTGTTCAGACTTGGTAGGTCTGTGAGAGTCAGAGGTTCAATTCTTGATCGTGTTGGTAGTATGAACAAGGTTCTAAGTATTGTTGCAGAATCAGGTGTCAGCATAATCGAGATCAACCAAGACAGATTTGATCCCGATATTCCGCCAAACAGGGCAGAACTTGAAATGATACTTGAGGTTCCAGATGAGAAGGCGATCCAAAACATGATGAAGATGCTAGAGAAGCAAGGGCTCTATTTCAGAGTTTTTGAGGACTGATGAATCCTTTATGGAAATCAAGTATCAAATCAAGGGGACACTAGAAACAACAACAATGGCTAATATGAATGCTACAAGTAGGACCGAGGACCAGACATTTTCAAAATCTGAAGCGGTATAGAATATAGTGAGTGTGAAGAGTGCCTGAATAGATAGGACAGTCATCAGAAGATATCCAATCATTATCATGCTACCTGTAATCAGACCAAGATAACTCAAACCAAAGACATAAGCTAAGGTGAGAACTGATGCAACTGTGAATTTTGAAATGAATGAAAACAAAATTGCCATGATGCTGTAATAATCTCTCTTCCATTCTCGCTTGCTGTACAAAATATGACGAATCCAAATGGCTTCGATTAAGAGAAATGGAATAGCACATAATGTTAGTACAATAGTATTGATTGCTTTAATTCCAACAGGCCATTTGATGAAAGCCAAAACTATGGGAGGCGTTATTAAATCGGGTAGTCCTGCAATAGATAACCAAAACAGTATCCATATCACCGGAATGACAACTGTAAACAAACTCTTCAGAACATCCTTTATGTGTTCAATAAGATTTTGTTTTCCAATCCCTATAGACGCTAATGCTACCTCTAAATTAGATTTTCCCAATATCAAGTACATAGTAACTATGAGTCCAAGGGCACCTACTATGTAGAAGATTACAAGTCCAGTAGTTAACATTGAGGTTAACCAAGCACTTCCAGTATTTTCAATGTGGATTCCAATACTGGATGACCCCAAGAATGTAATAACCGTCACTGCTCCAAGAATTGAACTAATCAGAAAAATCTTGATTGGAGTGAATGATTGAGTTTCTGATGATTTCTCTCGAGGCTTCAATCTCTCTGGTAAGCAGTCATTGACAAGCATTACAATTGGCAATGTTGACAAAAGGAGAAAGATAGTGGCCAAGAACGAGGCGATTGTTTTGCTGGAATAAATCTGGACTTCAGGATTAAGAGTATGAAGGAATTGAGTTTCTCCTTGAACTGCATTAACTAGCCAAGTTATAGCTTCACTTACAACAGCACTTCCAGTTGAAGGTGTCGCAAGACGGTATGCA
>JAEOUL010000125.1 GCA_016839345.1 Candidatus Thorarchaeota archaeon
ATGCGAACGAGGGAGAAAGAGAAATGACTATGATGACAGGTGGCGAGGTCCTGACAAGGTGCCTTTTGCAAGAAAATATCAGGTATGTTTTCGGAGTTCCAGGGGATCAACTCTATCCCTTTCTTGACTCGATTCATACTTCTGATGGAATTGACTTTGTAACGTTTAGACATGAACAAGCCGCAGCACATGCTGCAGATGCATGGGCGCGTACCACAGGGAAACCTGGGGTATGTCTTGGTACCGTTGGACCAGGTGCAGTTGACCTAGTTCCTGGTGTCTATGCAGCATTTGCTGACAGTATACCCATGCTAGTACTCTGTGCACAGAATCAGTCTTGGCGGATTAATCCAGACCATGGAAGTATTCAAGGACTCGATCAACTAAATCTATTCAAGCCTATAACCAAATGGGCTGCAACTGTTTCCCATTGGCAACGAATTCCTCATCTTGTTCATTGGGCATTTCGAGAGGCGACCTCAGGAAGACCAGGACCAGTCTTTTTGGATATCCCTGCAGATGTGCTCTACCTGAAATGTGAGGAGGATACACTAGAAGATGGAATTGTATCCGCTGATAGGTACAGAATGACAAAACCACCATTGGGTGACCCCAATCTCATATCTGAGGCTGCCAAGATGTTATTGAAGGCAAAGTTTCCTCTTTTACATGCAGGTGGTGGTGTTCTTGCCTCAAATGCTACGGAAGAACTCGTAGCCTTGGCTGAACATCTCCAAGCTCCAGTTACAACTTCTGCCGGAGCTAGAGGTGCAATTCCAGAGGATCATCCACTCTCTCTCACTCCTGCAAGCTTTGGAGCTATAGGCGCTCAATGTGAATCTGATTTGGTCTTGCTAGTTGGTGGTAGACTTGGAGACCTTGACTTCTGGGGAAAAGCACCAGCGTGGGGTGATTGTGCTGAACAACGTTTAATCCAGATTGACATTGCCCCAGAGATGATAGCACATAACCGTATTGTTGATCTCGCGATTGTTGGGGATGCCAAAAGAACACTTTCTGAGATTCTAAAGCATGTCAAGAACAAACCAAAATCAAAACCACGACCCGAGATGTCTGACTGTCAGGAGGCTCAGGAGAATTGGCTTGATGACTTTATTGAGCAGGGTAAGTCCGACCAAACACCAATCCACCCTCTAAGAATGGTTCAGGAAATTCGTAATTTCTTCCCTAGAGATGCAATCTCCATTATGGATGGTGGAAATATTCTAGTCTGGGCAAACTACTTGAACAGAATATACGAACCTAGAACTTACCTCTGGCCGTCTGACTCGGGTCACCTTGGTGTTGGAACGGGGTATGCAATTGGATCAAAACTTGCTCATCCCGACAAGGATGTCTATGTGATATCCGGCGATGGAGCCTTTATGTTCAATGCACAAGAGCTCGAAACCGCTAGGCGACTGGGCACCGCATTTACAATAGCTGTTGCAAACGATAGAGCCTACGGGATGATAAAGGCTGGACAGAAGGGTCTCTACGATGAACGGTATGTCGGAGTTGACTTTGTTGATGTTAGATACGATAAAATCGCAGAGGCTATGGGTTGTTTTGGGCTTCGAGTAGAAAAGCCCAAAGAACTCGCTCCAGCACTTCAAAAAGCAAAGGACTCTGGTCTACCAGCAGTGCTTGACATAGTCATAGATCCAGACATCAATCTAGCCCCACCAGACTTCGATTCTTTAGCCTCAATTTGGCTTGAGGGTTGTCAACTTCCAGGTGAGGAGTAGATGAAAGCAGCTGTGTTTGAAGGCATTCTTGAGATACAGGTGAAGGATGTTCCAGAACCGAGCATTGGACCCACAGATGTTCTGATAGAACCAAAGTATGTTGGTATTTGTGGGTCCGATCTCAGTGCATGGGAGTACGGGATGTACGAAGCTGGGTTGATATTAGGACACGAGTTTTCGGGTGAGGTTGTTCAAGTTGGCAAAGATGTCACTTACTGGAAGAAGGGCGACAGAGTTGTACCTAACTCTCTTCTCCCTTGTGGCAAATGCGCATTCTGTCAGGCTGAGAAATACTCAATCTGTGATGACATGCAGATGATAGGTATCTCAATGAATGGCGGACTTGCGGAGCGCGTTTCAGTGCCACAGAATATGCTTCATCGATTACCTGACACAGTTGACTACAAAAAAGGTGCCTTTGTTGAGCCGTTATCGATTGCAGTTCGCGGGTTTAATAGGATTAACTTCGAACCTGGGGGCAGTGTACTGGTTCTAGGCACTGGACCAATCGGGATTTTGAGTATACACATTGCAAAATTACGAGGGGCATCAGTGGTGTATGCATCTGAAATACAGACAACTCGACTTGAGATGGCAAGAGCGGCAGGTGCGGATGATATCATCAATCCATCTAAGGAGCCTCTACCACTCAGGATTGAGAGTCTGACCCATGGTGTGGGTGTCGATTTGGTTGTGGAATGCACAGGTGCCCCCGGTCCTAGCGCTGAGTCCTTTCAGCTTGTGAAAAGAGGCGGTACTATCTTGGTCCTTGGAATTAGTGAGGAACCAGTTGAGGTTGATTTCATGCGAGGAGTGTTGAATGAACTCAGCCTTCAGTTTAGCTACTTGGGTTATGCAGAGTTTCCCGAGGCAATTAGGCTTCTTGCTGAAGGCGCCATTGATCCAACACCAATGATAACTAGAATAATACCACTGAACAAAGTGGTCTCTGATGGGTTTGAGGCACTGACCCGTTCAGACAATCAAGATGTGAAAGTGCTAGTCAAGATATAGATGGAGGAATACAAAATGAGCAAGAGATTAGAACTTGGGTCTGACGAATACAAGAACGAATTCAAGGAGAAAATCAATACTGATACGGAATATGCTGAGTTAGCCAGTGGCGTGGACGATTCCTACACGCTCGTTTTACAGGCTGAACCCGATAAAGGAATAACAGACACTAGGATTGTTGGCTTCGAGATAAAATCTGGTAAGATGACCGACATTTGGTCTGGGGAGAGAGAAACCTCCTTCATACTTAGCGCACCTTATCGAGTCTGGGTCGATATCCTTCTTGGTAAGATAGGCGCGAATCGGGCATTCATTACACGAAAGCTGAGCATCAAGGGAAACATGCCAAGGTTGCTTAAAACTGCAAAAGCCACAGATAGACTTGTGACATTGCTTCGTGAGATTCCTACAGAGTTTCATGGAAACTATAGTAGTCAATCATTTGGATAATGTCTGACCTTCTATTCAATTCATAGACAGGACCATATTGAAGTCTGAAGATTTGAATGAGTGAGTCAGTGCCCCGGATGATAACACATCAACTCCACTCGCTGCATACTCTTTTGCATTCTCCTCATTGACTCCTCCAGAAACCTCAAGTATGACCTTGTCACGAAGTCCTTCTCTCTTCAGAACCTCAACCAGTCCCCCAACATCTTTCGGCTTGAAGTTATCAAGAAGTATTATGTCAGCTCCTGCAGCTATTGCCTCTTGGGTTTGTTGAAGTGTGCGAGCCTCACATGAAATCTTCTTGCTGAATGAAACAGCCTCTCTCGCTGCTGTAACAGCAGCACGAACCCCCCCTGCAGCAGTGATGTGGTTATTCTTTATCAAGACCATGTCATCAAGCGCATAACGATGAGAGTCTCCACCGCCCACTACTACAGCCCGTTTCTCAAAGAAGCGAAATCCAGGAGTTGTCTTCCTTGTGGCTGCAACTCTGATTTTTGGATTCCCCTCTCTAGCGACACTGACCATTTTGTTGACTTTGGTTGCAATTCCGCTCATCCTCTGGACAATATTGAGACACACTCTCTCAATTGTAAGTAGAGTTTGAGCTGAGCCCTTTAAACGCATGACAGGTTGCTGAGGGTCCACCCAATTTCCCTCAAATGCCAACACCTCATAAGTGAGGTCTGAGAATCTTGCTATGGCTGCAACCTCTTCGATTCCCGCAAGTACAGATCTTTCTTTTGCATATATTGTTGCCACCGCAGTAGTATCCTCAGGTATCGTTAGTCTGGTAGTAAGATCTCCAGATCTCACATCCTCATCGATGAATTTCTTCAGGCTCTCAATCACATCTGGAGGAAGGTTGCCAAACTTCAATCATTTCACATCCTTGGATGCCGGGGGTCTCTAACGATGTTTCCCCTTGGTTTCTCCTCACCGAAAATCTCTGCCTGAAACGACATAAACTCAGTCTCAGGGTCTCTCCATATGTCTTTTGAAAGACCTGCCTTGTTACAGGTGTGTTCCAGAAACTCTTTCGTGTCCCATTTCCAGTCGATGGGGACTTGTGGGAGAAGTAGACCCCGGAACATCCCTCTACTGGCAATCAGGCCATCACGACCAACCTTGACTAGATCTAAAAGCTCCTCGGGTTTTGAATATTCAATCTTCTTTGGGGGAGTCAGGACACTCAAATCTACTATGATTGAATCAAGCTCTTTTGGTGTGATTGCAGGAAAACGTGGGTCATTGATTGCAGAATCTACTGCTGAATCAATGGTTGCCTCTACTAGGGGTGAAGTTGGGTAGGGACGACCAATACATCCTCTCAGGCTTACTCGATTGTCGAAAATCGAGTTTAGGGTTACAAAAACACCTGATTTGTTTCTTAGATGTGCTGGTGTGTCTTTAGGAGCCGATAGCTTTTGTGAAGTCTTGACAATCTCATCAACTGTCCTTCTGGCTAGATTAACAAGAAAGATACCATCATCATCAGAATATGTATTAGTCACTCCGCATCAACTCTGTTCTCCCTGTGCTAGTCAATTGTTATTTATTTTGCACTCTTCAGGATTTATGAACCGGCACCGTTCCTACTATGCCTGGTCCCAAAATGAATTTCCCTTCTCTGAATATAACCTCCCCTCCGACAATTGTGGTCACAGTTCGAGCTAAAACTCTTCGACCCTCAAAGGGAGTGATTTTTGCCTTTGAGTAGAAATTCTTGCCTGAAATTTTTCCCTCCTGAATCCTAGCCAATACAATGTCTGCATCATAGCCTTTCGTGAGTATTCCTTTTCCTTCGAGTCCAAGAATCCTTGCAGGTGCAGAACAGCAGACTCTCAGGTAGTCTATCCAGTTCATCCTCTTCTCAAACACCTCTGTAAGCATGACTGGAAGTATCGTTTCAAGTCCAGGTATACCGGCGGATGCCTTTAGAAAAGGTGCAGTCTTTTCCCATTTTTTGTGGGGGGCATGATCTGTCGCTACACAATCAATTGTACAGCTCTGTGTTAAAGCCTCCATCAACATCCGGTTGTCATGAGGTGATCTCAGAGGAGGAAGCATCTTTGCAAGACCGTCCTTGTGAGAAAAATCACCACCGGATAGAAAAAGATGATGGGGAGTGACCTCTGCAGTCAATGTGTCTTCAGCCCGATTCTCGTGAACCAATCTTGCAGTGGCTGCACAACTGACATGACACACATGCAGTCTAGCCTCGTACTCCACTTTTGCATCTATGAATGATTGAAG
>JAEOUL010000319.1 GCA_016839345.1 Candidatus Thorarchaeota archaeon
CAGAGATTATCGATGAATCTTCTAAAGTTTCAGCTGAATGTAAGGATCGTATTCCTGAAACGTTGAGAGCATTAGAAAGTGAGAATAAGATAACCAAGAAACTTTCGAAAGAAAAGAAAGGTTATGTTTGGTCGCTGGCTCAATGAAAACCATGACATCTGAGGCTGTCTAGACAGCGAAAAAGAGGATGAAAGAACAAAGAGGCCACTGCGCTCAAGTTGTTCTTACCTCTTCAGGGTGACGGGCAAGTTCTGGAGAAGTCATTATGATACCATGATACTAGAATTCTTTTGGAAAGACTGGTTTGGCATTCTTGCTACGATGTTGCACCTTATTATCCACCATCGATGTTAATCTAAATATGAAGAAAGAGTATCCAGAACGGATGGACCTATCTGAAGTATGGCCAATCTTTGAAGCTGGAGGGTTAATACACCTCTCAACAGCAGATGGCAAACAACCTCGAGTACGTATGGTGTCTTTCACAGTCCATGGGCAGAGTCTCTGGGTTGCCACAAGAAGTGGTGATGACAAGGTCACTCAAATACGCAACAACTCCAATGTCGAGTTCACGCTTCCTGTTAGGGGAACAGAGAAAATCGGTTGTCTCAGAGCGACTGCTAAAGCGTACATCGTGGATGATATTGTAAAACGCAATGAAATTGCCAATTTGATTCCTTGGTTTACAGGATACTGGAAGTCGTCTGAAGATCCAAATTTCACATTGATAAGGCTTGATCTAAAAAGGATATTATTCGATCATCACGAAACTAGTTTAAAGTATACCATTGAAGTGTGATCCTTCCAGAGTTAATGCTGAGTAGCGTGAATATAAAACAAGAGTAAAGGAATTTGTATTGAGGTTATTTGATGAAAAGAACCTCTATCTATAGGAGTGAAACTGGAAAAGAGGAAATCTTAGAGTTCTATGAGGAACTGTTGAAAGACATTACAGTACCCTTTCAACGTCTTCAAATAGAAACTCGATACGGAGAAACACATGTGATTAAGCTTGGAAGTGAAAATGGAACTCCACTTGTTACATTTCATGGTGGCAATTCTCTGAATCCATATGATTTGAAAAACCTGTTACCTCTTTGTGAAGACTTCTGCATCTACGCGCCTGATACAATTGGTCATCCAGGATACAGTGCTGAAACTCGGCTCTCGACAAACAATCTCGAATACGGTGAATGGGTACTAGACATTGTAGATGGACTTAACCTCGACAAGGCTCATTTCATTGGACCTTCATTTGGTGGAGGGATACTAATGAGATTCGCAGCAGTCGCACCGGAGAGAATTCAAACTGCAATCTTTGTTGTCCCAACCGGTTTTGTGAAATCATCACTCACAACGATGTTCACAAAATTGGTCTTTCCAATGATGATGTACATCATAGCCCCAAGTGAGAAGCGATTGGAACGCGTTGTATCGAAACTTGCTGATAATCTAGACCCAGATCTCATGACAATAACTGAACTTGTGTTCAAACACGTTAAGACTGAAAGAAATATGCCACGCACAACCAAGAAAGAAGAAATGGAAGGACTTCTAGCACCAGTCTTATTGATCTCAGCCGAAAGGGATATTCTCAATCCGGGAAAAAAAGTAATTGAGAGAGGAATTGAAATCATTCCTAACCTTGTTGAGTACGAATGTTTGGAGGATGCACCCCATGCATTCTATACTGCAAAAGGTCAGAGAGAACACGTAATTTCGAAGATACATTCCTTCTTGAAGAGTAACTCCAACTAGTTGGTTCTGCTCAAGAAATCTTACTAATTTTTGAACTGTTTTAATGTTCTCAGCTCTTGTCAAATTCTGGATACTTCCTTCCATCAATACTTTCCGAGAGGTGTGATATTAACTCATGTTATCTATCAGTCAATCTTTCTGCTATATCCTCGTTCATTTTCCAGGTTCAGTCATTCTTCATTATGAAAAAAGAATATCCAGAAAGTATGAATCTGTCCTCTAAAACTAACGAAGAAGATTTTGGTCGCCAGTATAAAGATTTCAAGTAACTAATCAAATGATGGGTTTAACACACTCGGAAAATCTGAGCGAAGTTTTCATTATCCGGCCATGGTCGCACTGGAAAAGTGTGGTATTATAATGACTGTCACAATAAAGCTTGCAGAGATTGAAGATGCATCGGTGCTCACAGAAACATGCAAGAGAGCATTTGATTCTGATTCAGAGTTTGGATCTCCTGGACCTGGAGGACCTCCGGGTTATGACTCACTTGAATGGAACATTGACAAGATCAAGAACAGATACCTAAACTACTACAAAATCCTTGACGAAAACGAAATCGCTGGAGGATTCATTGTTGGGGATAGAGGCCCAGATTATCAAGTGTGCGAACGAATCTGGGTAGATCCCGACCAGATGAGAAAAGGCATTGGATCGAGAGCCTTCGACCTAATCTGGAAGGAGTACACCTCTGCGGATTTGTGGGTATTAGGCACTCCTGAGTGGAACACAAGAACAAATCCTTTCTATCGGAGTATTGGTTTCGTTAAGATAGGAACAACTCATGACTACACTTGGGATGGAGTCTACTACGAAAAGAGAATGAAAGACGGATTTCCGAAGGCGATGTCTAAGATCGGGGACATTCATGAAGGTCAACAGAGAATAATTATCGAGGGACAGGTGGAAAGGATTGCAGGGCCACGTACAGTAAAATCACGTAAGACTGGGGAAGATCTTAGGGTGGCAGATGTGACTCTTTCTGATGACACAGGTTCAATCAGGCTGGTCCTATGGAACAATCAG
This sequence comes from Candidatus Thorarchaeota archaeon, assembly GCA_016839345.1. The sequence goes on from JAEOUL010000319.1 coordinate 2,785, forward strand.
ATTCCTCAGGTCAAGGTCAACTCAAATATTCGAATTGAGGAAGGATATGCAAAATCCTATCGAGATGAGCTTCAGATGAGTGTAGGTAAGTGGGGGATGATTATCACCCTTCTTTAAGTGCCATCTATGAGTAATTCTTGTTCTGATTGAAACCAGACTTTTCAAAGTGAAAGGAACAACTTGACCTGAATAGAATGGTGCATGAATTCTAATCCGAACACCGAGATAGCGATTGAGAAAATCTTGAAGTATTTGTTCTGCTGGTTACAAGTCTGAAAGGTCCACTGCTGAACCTCGAGTACAGTAATAGTCCCAACGAAGACTCATTGTTTTTGTAATAGAACAATCCGAGCACAAGCATCCCTTTTGGTCTTTATTCATATGACTGATGCCGAATGTACAATAGACAGCATTGATTTCCCCAGTTTCGCAATTTGTGGGGCAGTTACTGCATTGGCATAAATGTATCACTTGTTCAGCACTTCTCTTGATGTCTTTTTCAGACATTTGACCCATCATTGCTTTGTACTTCTCTTCGAATGAATCGGTAGCCCATGTTTCAATATCTGCCATAGATTTCTCCACGATTTCTATTATTTGACAACTGTAAATATGTATCTCTACTAAGAAAAGATAACGAAGTTGAATTATGGAGTGAGGCTTGATGCAATCTAGCATTCATAGAATCGAAGTATGTGTACAATGATAGTTTATTTTCAACAGATTCCTGTCTAATGATCTAGGTTAGGAGCAACATGCAATGGGTCTATTGAAGAAACTTGGAATCGTTGTACTACTCTATGTGATCATTGGAGTCGCCTGGTCAGTCATGAGACATATTGGTTACCTTCCTCCCCCTGGAGGTCTCGAAGGTCCATTGAATCTTATATATCTAATATTTGAACCAATCAGCCTGATCTACTTCATGATTGTTATGGCAATTGGCCTTTATCCATAGTTGTACAAGAACTTCATTTCATTATTTTATTCGCGGGAGGAATTTTCCAGTCCGTTTCATATAGGAAACATACTCCTCTCCAAAGTTCTCGATCATCATCTCCTCTTCCTTTCTGACTCGGATTATGAGATAAGGTATCAACACTAATGTGAGAGCAAGAAATAACCAATTGTCTGCAACAAGAAACTGAAAGATGAGGAATGTGAGTGTCCCCGTGTATATAGGATGACGGACTCGGTGGTATGGACCTGAGGTTACTAGTTTTTGTTCTTCCTGGACTTCGAGAGTATATGAGAAATGTTTAGCGAGAACATTTCCAGCCCAATAGAGATACGTAAGTGAAATCAGAGAAAGGATTATACC
>JAEOUL010000010.1 GCA_016839345.1 Candidatus Thorarchaeota archaeon
ATCGGCAAAGATTCAAAATGAACGCGCCAGTCTTACAGATGTGGTTGTATCTGGTCATGAATCTGCAGAGTGGGGAGTTGTATCATATGGTTGTACATCAAGATCTGTGGAGGAATTAATTGCAAGAAGTTCGGGTACCCCTCCATTGAGATCGTTGCGGTTGAGAACGGTATGGCCATTTCCGGATTCGGAGGTAAGAGAATTTGCCAAATCAGTTGAACAATTACTAGTACCTGAACTTAGTCTGGGACAGCTCTCCAGAGAAGTGTCAAGAGTTGTTGGTGATTCTGTAAATGTGGTTCCACTCACTAAGATTGGTGGAGGCCTTATGATCGAACCAGATGAACTGGTGGAAAGAATCAAATCAGAATCGTAGTTTATGAGAGAGATATCGACTGGGGAAGTAGGGCTTGGTGGGTCTGGATTTCCAACGATTATGACAATACTAGTTCTCATCCAGATGACTATGGGTTGTGAAATGTTAGTTTCTTCGCACCAGGGGCTGCTTACATACAGATGCAGATTGTGTAATCCTGGATAGATTGAAAGTGGGAAAAGAACCTGTATTGGATAGGTGATATTTGCATTGTTAATTGTGATAAAGGGGACGTCTGCCTTATCAGCATAGATTCTCACATCAACAATTGCGACATTTTGGCCGCTATCATCTGTAACATTAAGAGCGATCTCAGTTGTTTCTCCATAATAGACCAAATCAAAGCCTGCATTGACATTGATGGTCCCATGTACAATGATTTCTAGTTCAAGGGAAACCTGAGCAATGAATGAGATGTCACATATTTCAATGGTTACTATGTGAGGACCCAGTGAAGTATTGTCAGTGATTGTGAAAATAAGTTCCGTTAGGCTGTTTGCTATAACTGACATGTTGGCTTCAATCTCACCTATGGAGTCAATGATTGCTATTGGAATCACTTGACTCTGTAAGAAGGTCGAATTGATGCTGATATTCAGTGTGATATTGCTGCCACGTGTGGTCGACCAAGAAGAATTCGTTGTTGAAAGCTGAACAATGTAAGGACGCACATCGACTGTGACTAATTCAGACTCATTCTGATACAGGGGATTAACAGATGTCAGATTCACATTGTAGAGTCCTGGTTCGACGTTGAAAGGAATTGATACGCTGTATAATCCGTTACTGAGAGAATTCATTATGCCGGAAGAAAAGGAGGTTTCCCACTGAATTATGCTATCGGATATAGGTTGACCTCCCCAGGTTGTTTGTTCCGTCACTATGTCTACAGATTCTATTCGACTACCATCTGGAGTCTGGCAATGAATTGAAGATGGTGAAGAAAGAACGGTTAGATTTGAGGAGGACCTTGTTACTGTGATAGGAAATGACTCTGAGAAAGGAAGAAAGTCTTCGGTGCCATTACCTTCTACTATAACTGTATAATCTCCTGGAGGACCAGTAGTGTCTGTCCAGTTCATCTGAACTTCTCCACTTGTGGATGTAGTCGTATTTGATTGCAGTATTGGGTCAAATGTGGAATTGAGTAGTGTTACTGTTACAGGGCTGTTCCCGTATGGAATAGATTGGTTATGCATACTCATTACTTTGAACTCGAGCGTGGTATTTGTGTCGACTTCAATATTCAATAGTGATAATGGCACAACGCTGAGGTGCCCTCTTGTTATATTCACGACTATCGTGTCACCTCCACCCTGTGAATAGGAATCGTAGATTTCAACATTAAAGACCACAAAAGTCTGCGTGCCAATTGATCCTGGTGAAGTGTCTTCTGGCAAAATGGTGTAAGATGAATTGAAATAGCGTGTTTCGCTTGAGGGTGAGATATAATAGCTATTTGAAAATGCAGGACCTTGGTCGGTCACTACAGCAAATGACACATAGCACCATCCATCTTCACTGAAATCCGCAATCAACCTAGCCACCATATTCATTGTTTCACCCACTTCATACACTAGCTTGTCAGTTTCGAAGTAGTGGAATTCAAAATAGAATGCAGAAACGGGTGTAACCAGACAAAGTGCGATGAATGTACAGACAAAAATGGCTGCAAGTGATCTTTGGCTCAAATGACCCACCAAATCTCGGTTCGTATATTGCCTAAAAAACAGCACACGAATAGAACGACAACTTTAATTCAAGACCTATTGCCAATCAGGCGCTGAAGAGAAGGAGTGTCTTAATTTATGGTAGTCCGTTTAAAGAATGCCACAATTGAATCTATTGAAGATACTGAAACAAAGAAACTCAAGGTTGTCAAGGTAGATGCAAAAGAGGACGGGGCTCAGATTACATTGGAACTTCCGGAGGTCCTGTGGGCTGCAATGAATCCAAGGGACAAGGTCACAGTCATAATCGATTCTAAACCAATTGCACGAGGAGAAAGTGCCAAACTATATGCAGAAAGCAAGGTTTTTCGGATAAGGGAAGACAATGGAATTGAAGTAATTGGAACAGTAGGTGGACTGAGAATGACTCTTGATATTAGCAGTCCTACTGCTGCTCAACGAAAAACCTTTGATTCCGGCAAATTCTTGATAGCCATTGTTTGAAAGAGCCTTTCAATATTCAATCAGAATAGTTTCGGGTATCTCTTTCTCAGTCCGGACCGCTAGTGCCCATTGTAAGGCACTAGAAATCTGCTTTATAGAACAACATATCCCGGAGAGCGTACTGAAACCCTCCTGAAATCTAGTTAGGACCGCAGACCTATGTCTAGTTTGGGTGTGGTCTTTGATTGATGAAACATTCGAGGCTATTCAAAGCGAGTCTTGGTCTTGCCCTGACTGTTCAGGTCTGTTGACAGCGAACCAGGGCTATATAGTATGTGTAGAATGCGGTTTGGTGATTTCTAGAGAATACGTGTCACCCACCTATCAGATGGGTGAAAAGGTATCTGACAATGCACCTGAAGCAAGCGTATACGTTTCTCTTGGTAATCGTATGCATATTGTTGATGGACTGGGGAGCTATATTGGCTTCCATAAGGATAGGTACTTCCAGGATGCACATGGTCAGACTCTCACAGCACGGTCTCAGAAGAAATTCAAGCGGCTTAAGATGATTTACAGTACACGGATAAGAATCGGCAAAAACGAAGCAAAATATCGAGCTCTCAGAACACTCAACCATGTTTCGAAGCTGCTTATGTTGAACGAACAAGTCCGTGATCGTACAGCCTATCTCTACAAGAAGATATCATCTGAGTCTTCAGAGAAAATTAACAATAACATCCTGCTTGTTGCTGTGTGTCTTCTAATGGCTGTGAGAGAGTTCAAAGAGTGAGCCCCGATAACTTTGGACGAGATAGCTAATACCTTCGAAAAATGTGGACATCGAGTGAACGTCAGGGCTATTGTAAGAGAAGCGCTGAAACTTAAATCACTGACAGGTGTTGCTCCTGAGGTTCGTCGTCCAGAGGACTATGTGCCAAGGGTCCTGTCTATGTTGATGAACAGTGAAAAGGTGCTCAAGAAGGTGATTGCTCGTGGATGGAGTCCGAAGATGTATGAGAATGCTCTCAGAGACAAGATCCTCGAGGTTCTTGAAATGATACCGACTTCTAGAAGAGGAGGACGGAATCCATACATATTCACTGTATCTGCGGCTTATGCAAGCGACCGGCTAATTGCAGATAATCATGGAAGACGGTCTGTGCTTACTCAGAAGCTCATTTCAGAAGCTACAGAGGTCGCTGAATACAGCATTCGAGATCATTTTGGGATGATGAAGAAAGTGATTGCTTTAGCTTCTCCAGCATAGAGAGGTAATGTAACAAATTCGGCTTCAATCATACTCTTGAAGGTGATGATTAGAAAATGCGGGAAGATAAAGTGAGCGTGATAAGATGTCCAGACACAAGGTGCTCAGATTGTTCTGAATTGGTCGCTCAAGACTGCTCGAAACTCTCTTTAGCACTGGGAGAGGGAACACGCCAGAAAGCGATTATTCTGGAAGCTTCCAAGAGCCTTCTTCATCTTGGAGGAATAGCAGGTTGCATCCCAACCAGACCGCCTTGGATAGGAAACGGTTGGGAATCGGTTTACATTGGTAATCAAGAAAGGTTTCCGGACAATGACTGGTGCCCTATAGATGTCTATTTTGTTGGGCCGTATCTTTCGCTTTACTTCTCGCTGACGAGTGGGAACGAACTCTTCCACAGATCGTATCCATTAGTGAAAACTTCGCTCGAGTATGGATTATTGCAGAAACTAAGTGAATCAATTGAGAATGAACCACTAGAAAAGCCGGCAATAAGGACTAGTATTTCTGAACGACTTCAGCAGATTTCCGATAATGTTTGCAGAAACATCCAGAAATCGTTGCCTGAGATAAATAAAATGACGCGTGAAAGAATATCTAGAATCGTGGCAAATAGAACGACCATTCTAGAACCAATTCTTCCGATTTTGTTAGATGATGAGGTGGAAGAGGTGTATGTGGATCGTCCAAGAAAGCCCGTCTATTTTGACCACTGTAGGCTAGGAAGATGCATTTCAGAATATGAGCTTCGTCGGGATGAGGTGCCTCGTTTTACAACACTCCTTCGGGCTGAGAGTAACCTCCATCTCGATAGAAAAAATCCTTCTCTCAAAACTGACTTGAATCTGTTTGATATGAACCTACGAATTTCCGCTAGCTTACCACCGCTTAGTCCGGATGGATTGCACTTGGAAATTCGAAGAGCACGGAAGAAACCATTCACGATTCTTGATTTAATACGCAATGGTACATTAACAACTGAAACTGCGGCGGCACTTCTTCTAGCATTGCATTATAGGTTCAACATAACAGTGACTGGAGAGCCAGGAACTGGTAAAACTACACTATTGAATGCACTTGACTTGGATAGTCCCAAAACTTGGAGAAAAATCTACATCGAAGATGCAATAGAAAGCAGAGATCTTCAGAATCATCATCAGGTTCGCTTCAAGGTCGATCCGGTTGATGAGATAGAAGGCCACTTTGACAAATCCGCAGAGATTGTTAAGACTCTCCATAGGTCACCCGATTATCTTATTCTTGGTGAGATTCAAACTGCGGAACATAGTCAAGCGCTTTTCCAAGCTATTGCCGCGGGACTTCGTGCAATGCAGACCTGTCATAGCTATTCGGCAGCGAGCCTTGTTTCTCGCTGGACTACAGGACATGCCATTGATAAATCAAGTATAGCAATGATGGACTTGATTGTGACAATGGTACGTCCAGTACCTGGAAAAT
>JAEOUL010000320.1 GCA_016839345.1 Candidatus Thorarchaeota archaeon
GAACAAATACGAATACACTATTGTTAATTATATTATTCTAATCTAATTGCTCTGAAAATGGACCCGTTTTCTTCTAAATCATGTTTCTTGAGTTATTGCGATTACCAATTTTGATTGTGCCAAATGGTATAGAACACAATGAAAACATGACTATCTTTTGAATTATGAAAGATTCAAATCAAAACAATTGCACGTTTTATGACCATTAGGAGGTCATGAAATGAATGATACTGAAGATAGCTCTGGCAATCTGGCGATTTCATTGGGTAAGGTTCTTTGTTTCGCTTCAGCGATTGGCTATGGCATAATTTTCGTTTTCTCAAATCTATTTCATTGGGGCTATAGCCTCTCAATTTTCCTCTTATTCATAGTAGCCGCCTTCTTTTGTATTGGAGGTGTGTTGTACATATTTGGGAATAGAATCAAAGATAGACAAGTTTTCGACCGACTTTGGGAAAAGACTTCGGGTGATTTTTTTTGACGTGCTGTCTTTGTCAACCTTAGGGAATCGAGACTCAATCCTGGAAGTGTCAAGGGTGCGGTTACATTGCTAATGGAAGACGGTTCAGATATCTTCCTTCTTTATAATAACGAGTCAACTGGGTACATTCCAGTACTCAATGATCTTGTGAACATCACCATTGACAGAAAGAAACGTGCCATCAAGACGGAGCTCGTTGAGAAGGCATCGAGTGAGGAGAGTTTGAAATGAATGACCAAAATGATTCAACTGTCAATATAATTATCACATTGGGGGGAGTTCTATGTATGGTTACACCAGTAGGCTTTCTGCTGATAATCGTTTTCTCATGGCTCTCTAATACAAGTGTTCTCTTACTGTTCTTCTTCGGGGGTACAATGTTCATAGTCTTTGTATGCCTCATCCCATGTCTGGGATGTACCTTATACCTCTCTGGTAACGAAATGAAGAAGAAACGAGCTGTCAAGACAGAACTGTGTGAGAAGGCACCCAAGGAGGAGGATTCGAAATGAACGAATCAAGAATAAAAGCTATTGAAGTGCTAGGATTAATTCTCATTGGACTTGCAGCGCTGATTTGGCTCCTACATATGACTGGGATTGTAAACTTTATTTCAATCTTACATGGACCAGATTATTTCCCATCTGGGGTCCCATACCTTGTGTTATTGATTATAATTGTACCAGGCGTTTTGGGATTCATTCTATCATTCTATATCCCAGGGAATCTAAAACGTAAAATATGGTTTGAGTAGCTTTGGGAAAGGACTTCTGGTAAGTTGTTCGGACGTGCAGTCTTTGTAAACCTAAGAGAATCAAGATCCGGAACAGTGAATGGAGCTGTTACATTGCTCATGGAGGATGGTTCGAATATTTTCGTTCTATATAACAAGAATTCAACTGGATATATTCCCGAGTTGTATGATCTTCAGAACATTACAATAAACAGAAAAAGGCGAGCAATCAAGACAGAGCTAGTTGAGAAGGCTTCTCCGAAGGAGGTCATGGAATGAATGACCAGGTGAATAAGTCAGGCAATCAATTGTCCAACATTGGTAAAGTTCTCTGTGGTGCTTCACTAGTGATTCTTGTGTCAATCCTCCTTTTCTCGGGGTTATTCAACACGAGCATCATCCATTTGGGTTTTCTTGGGGGTTTATTGATTCTTTGTTCAATATGCCTCTTCCCAAGTCTTGGAGGTTGTTTCTATCTATCTGGAAATATAACTAAAGAGAAACAAGACTTTGCGCGACTCTGGAGGGACACTTCAGGCAAGCTCACCGGTCAAGTTGTCTATGTGTACCATTCGAGGGAACGAATAAATCGAATCAAATTACTCATGGGGGATGGAACATATCTCTTCATTAGTTATGGTGATGAATCAACTGGTCATGTTCCAGAGCTCCACGATCAGGTGAATATTACTATCAACAGAGAGAAAAAAGCTGTCAAGACTGAACTGGTTGAGAGCACATCTAAATCCGAGGAAGAGAATTCTAATTCTCTCGAATAATATCGTATTCTCAGTATATTACAAGGTCCAATATACAAGAGTGTACTACTATGGTATGCAGTAAACGTTCTATCTCATGGTCTTAGAACAGATAGGACATCGTTGGCCGGAGTTAAGGATCTCGAATCCCGAGTGAGCTGGCATTCTCTCTCAATCCTCCTTCTCTCCTCCTCATAAGATGTACTCCACGGGATTAAACGTGTACTCAGTCGGAATTCGTGGGTAAGCGTGTACTGGTTCAGTAAAAAAACCCGAGCTGGCCAGGGGTAAACCTAAAGATTGCATCGATGCGTGCCAGTACACGCACATGTTTCTCATTCATTCAGTGCAATATCCAAGCGTTTACTAGATTTTGACCAAGATTATTAGGACCATTCAATAACTGAGAATTGGGAAGAATGAACACTGACACTAACGTTATAATCATAGGAGCTGGTCCAGCAGGTCTCACTGCAGCCCGAAAATTAGAAGAACTTGATATTGCGTACACGTTAGTGAGTCGCGATTCCACACCAGGTATTGACAAGGCATGTGGAGGATATGTTCCACATCATGCAATTGATGAATTTAATCTTAGAGATATACCGGGAGCCCATCCCATCGATTCTATCAGAATGAAATTCCCAGGCATTGATATCAAGCATGTGTATCTTGGAAAAATTATAGGAGTAAATGTGAACAGAGAGAATCTTGGCAAAGCACTTCTTGATAAGGTGAATCAGGGATCTGGAGAGGTCTGGCTGGATACGGAATGTAATAAAATTGATAGTACCAAGGATGGATGTTTTGTTCGGTACACCAAGGAAAATTTCAGTAGTACTATCTCTTGTCAGGTAGTAATTGATGCAAGTGGAGCTAATCCTTCAAGTCTTAGATTTGGTCATATAAGAAATAGACCTACAAACGAGCAGATGGGATATGCTGTTCAGTTTCAAATGAAAACAAAAGAAACCCTTTCGAATACCAATGATTTCTATTATGGAAGCGAGTTCTCTCCGAGAGGATATGCCTGGAATTTTCCCAGAGATCATGAAACTGTTGTGGGCACAGGAGGACTAGTAAGTAGAGTAAGGGAGAGTAGTAGGAGAGCATTTGACTATCTTCATCATCTTGTCAGTAGTGTAGAGCCAATCAGCAATGAACTGAAGGATGCAGAAGCTGTAATTGTGAAGGAGGAAGCAGCTCTCATGCCTCTTGCTGGTATCGTGAAACCATCATATGGGCAACGTATTCTACTTGCAGGAGACGCCGCAGGTCATTGTTCACCCATTACAGGGGAAGGCATTTACTATTCAATGATGGGAGGTTTCAGAGCCGCTGAAACTGTTTCTAAATGTTTGAAAAACAAAGACTTCTCTGATACTGCTCTTTCCAGATACGAGAAGGCATGGACTAGTTCATTTGGTGCTGATCTCAAGTGGGGATACTGGCTGCAAAAAAGATTCCTTGAGTCAGGATCAAAATCCATGGGATCTGCTTTTCTAAGTTCAGAGAAATCTTGTAGAGTAATTGCGGAGATGTTATTGGGACTTAGATCAGTGCGTAGTGCAATTTTAGCTGCTGCACCGCGATATCTAGTTTCGAAAATTCGTAGATAATTGAGGGACGAAGGCTAATAGAAACTATTCATTGGACGGTTATACCAATTCTTTTATATGAGATATTCGCAATTTTCATTCAACGGTATTGCGATTTATGCAAGACCATTGTGCTATACTGCGACTTCTGCGGAAGTTCTCAACAGTTTGGTAAAACCGACGATGGAATCCTATCATTCCTCCTCACGGATTTCTTTCCCTCCTCACCGCAGATACGCAAAAGGCAGCACGAATGCAACCTGTACGCAAAGCCGTGGAGCAAGCTCTCCGGACAAAAGGGACCAAGTTCGGAGAGCCTACAAATCATGACGAGATCGCTGTAACTTTCAGCGAATCCAATTGAAACACTAGAACGAGGTAGCGTTGATTCATCGACACCTATGCACAGTCTTGCTACGAATAGGTACATCAAAGACCCACTCCTCTTAACAAGAAAATTGATCTATGCATTGACGGCATCGATAACCACTAGCGGTTTCGTCAATCTCCAAGATTACCAGAATTCATCTGGCCAACGACTCTCGAGAATGGATGTGGCTTTAGCTACTATTGTAGAATCATCATCGTTCAATCCAATACTGATAATTCCATGTGCATATTCTTTGGGTAAATCTTTTGCAGCCTCAAGAACTGCAAGGCGGACACGTGGATCCTCATCACTCATCACATTATTGAGATGGCGCTCCATTCCAGGTATTGAGAATGCTGAAAGAGCTCTAACAGCATCTATACGCGAATAGATTGATTGTGATTCTAACAGTGTTCTTATTACTCGAGCATATATTGGAGTAACCTCTCTGGTTGCTAATTTCGGAACTTCCTCCTCAATCTGTTTTGTAGGAGGCTTAGTGACAGAAGTTGAAAATCGTAGAGATGATAAAACAGAAACAGCTCTCGCTATTGCTTTCTTCACATTCCCAGAAGATTGGAGGATCATAGGACTTAGTACATTTACTTGTGCCTGGTCTTTTGATCCCTCAAGAATCTGGACAGCTTCAACGCGCAGACTCTCTGGACCTGCTAAAACAATTCTAGAAATGGCATCATTGCAATTTTTCGTTTCTGATGATGCAATCTTTTGTAGTGCTTTCTGTATTTCATGAGGGTTGTCAGATCCAAGCAGGAATCGAGCATTGGATATCTGATGAAGTAAATGTAACTCAGCAGAATCCAATTCCTTACCACCTAACTCAAGAGACTGTTGTTCTATAAACTGAAACCAATGATCATAGTCAATCCCTACTAGCATAGCATCAACATTCAACCCAAATGAAGTGAGAGTTTTTTCCAATTTACTAAAGACAGATGAATCTACTTCAGGATACTCCAGGCCCATATTCATAGCAACACAGATTTTCCGTCCATAATGGGTCTGAAGTAGATCATAGAGAGAATATCTTGTCCGAATCTTTTTCTTTTTCAAACTATTCGAGTAGTGAATGCTACAGCTAGCTAATTCGAATTCCCTTTTTGAGAGTACTGATGGAATTAGCACTATGAATTTACTCTTTTTCAAATGGTCAATCTCAATTGAGCTGAGGTCGAGCAGCGGATCATTTTGCTCTTCTAAATGGATTACCAATTCCAATATCTTCTCAATTGCGGATCGTCGCTGATACTGCTCGGATACAAGATTCA
>JAEOUL010000085.1 GCA_016839345.1 Candidatus Thorarchaeota archaeon
ATCAAATCCTTAACAAGAGCACTGGCTGAAGGGTCTAAGCGTGACGTAGGTTCATCAAGGAACACGAGCTTGGGTTCATGAAGAAGAGTGGAAGCGACCAATACTTTCTGTTTCATTCCTGATGAATATGATTCGAGTAAATCATTTCTCCGACCCTCTAACCCTAACATTCCAAGAAGTGAATCGATTCGTCTAGTCAACGAATCTCCGCTTAATTTGGTCAGCGCTCCAATAAATTCGAGAAACTCCACTGCTGAGAGTTTCGAGTAGAGTCCAGGAGATTCAGGAAGCAAGCCTGTTATCGCTTTGATGTCATTTCGCTGTGTGGTCACATCAAAACCACAGACCTTTGCCCCACCACTCGTTTGTCTTAGAAGCCCTGAGAGAATCCTCACAGTCGTAGTCTTACCTGCTCCATTTGGACCCAAAAAACCAAAGCGACTACCTGAGAAAACCTCGAGATCTAGATTTCTTACAGCTTGAACGGAACCAAAAGATTTGCTCAAACTTTCCGTATGAATTACTGAAGAATTATTTGACATAATTTTGTACCTTTTCTTGCCGAAAATTGTTTACAATTGTATGGTAAACAATTACCAATGCATATAAACACTTGTAGCGGCGCAACTTGTGATTTCTACTTTGGGCATTGGTTTTCAGTATAAAAGTGAACCACATAGTGAGATTTTGAGCTAAGCATTTTAAGATTGCAAAGGTTTAGGCTAGAGAGCCATTTGAAGACTCTCTAGCAACAATCGTGATTTTGTTCTCGTGGTTTGGTCTGGCTAACTCATCTTCCACGTTGGTCCATCTTTGGTGTCTGCTATTGTGATACCCAGTTCACCAAGGCGGTCTCTTATTTGATCTGATTTCGCGTAGTCTTTAGCTTTTCTTGCTTCTTCACGAAGTTCAAGCAGGAATTCGACAATTCCTCTGAGTGTTTCTGCTACTCCTGAATCACCCGTAGCATCACCTGCAGCAAGATCGATTCCCAGTATTCCAACAAGCTCGGAGAGAACCGATAGTGCTTCTCTCAGCACAGCAGCACCACCTACATCGTTGGTGTGAGTATTGATTTCGCGAATGAAGGTGAATATCTCAGCCAGTGCACCTGGTGTATTGAAGTCATCATTCATTGACGTTTCAAAACCTGCACGTACTTTTTTCGAAGCTTCTGCGAGTTTCTTATCTGCATCAGTCTCACGACTACCAGTCTTTTCTAGGATTGAGATTCTACCCTTGATTGTATCCGCAGCATTCTTGATTCTCTCTAATGATTGGATTGCTTGCTTCAATGCACCATCATTATAGTCAAGGGGTTGACCATACTGACCTGATACAAGATACAGACGTACAGCCTGGTGGTCATAGTTATCGAGCACTTCTCTTGCAGTTGAAAAGTTCTGTTCTGACTTTGACATCTTCTCACTGTTGATTGTCAGGAATCCATTATGCAACCAGTACTTCACCGGAGTGTCGATACCGTAAGCTGCTGCAGATTGTGCTATCTCATTCTCATGGTGTGGGAAGATCAGGTCCTGTCCACCGCCATGGATGTCAAAGGGAAGTCCAAGGTAGTACTTTCCCATGACAGAACATTCAGCATGCCAACCAGGTCGTCCTTTGCCCCACGGACTTTCCCATGAGGGCTCACCAGGTTTCTCTGCTTTCCAGAGTGCAAAATCACGTGGGTCTCTCTTGTTCTCATCCACGTCTACGCGTGCACCAGTTGCAAGTTCATCCATTGGAATTCGTGAGAGTCCTCCATATGCCTGGAATGCAGGGACATTGAAGTAAATGTCACCATTGACTTCATACCCAATTCCATTCTTGACGATGAGTTCAACCATCTCAACGATATCATCGATATGTTCTGTTGCACGAGGGTTGGCAGTTGCAGGTTTCAGATTGAGTTGTTTTGCTATCAACTGATACTCTGCAATGAACTTAGCTGCTAATTCACTGACTGGAATTCCCTGTTCATTAGAACGATTGATCATCTTGTCATCAATATCAGTGAAATTGGTGATGTACTGAACACGATAACCCAGATACTCAAGGTACCGGCGTATTGTGTCGAATACTGAGAAGGACCTAGCATTACCTATGTGAGGATAATCATAGACAGTGGGACCACAAACATACATCCTGACATTGTTCCCATCAAGTGGTTTGAATTCCTCTTTCTGCCGGGTTAATGTGTTATGTACTTTGAGCATTTTCTAAACCCAACTAGACCTTTGTCCTTTTATATAAAAAGGCGTCTGCAAATATTGCTACTTTTTTTACCTAGAATTTCGATTCCCACTTTCGTTGTGCTCGTTGCTTTCGTAGCTCAATCCCTGTTTTGGCGACTACAATCAGGATTACAGCACCTAACGCAATACTAGTGATTGCTATTATATCAAGTGGAGATGAAGCACCTGCGCTAGTGATATCAACAAAGAGAACATCTGAACTGATGGTATTGCCACCCATGTCAAGCACATCAACTGTATAGTAAATTCGAGTCTCCGCAGGTTGACCAGGCACAGTTGCATTCCAACTATTATCATCAATATTTGTGGAAAGTCCAATCCAGGTTACACCATCGTCTATCGAATATCTGAAGGCGACACTTGAAACCCTTTCAGGATCATCGACTTGGAGTATCAGAACAAAGTCCTCACCCGCAACAGGACTAGAGGGAGAAGTTGTCAGAGTAAGAACTAATGGACTCTCTTGCACTCGTTCGTATGATCCGATGAATCGGAAGTCGAT
>JAEOUL010000321.1 GCA_016839345.1 Candidatus Thorarchaeota archaeon
AAGGGAGCGTTCCCAGAGTCAAGTTCAATCTTGGTCATAGTATGTCCACACCTGTTGATTCTGCTTCGGTTTCATCCTTTAAACTGTCCATGTAAGCAAATGGAGAAATCATCCGAGCAAGTATACCTGTACTGTGGCGAAGATTGCAGTAACAATCACAACAATTCCAATCAGGATTCTTAACTTTCTCTCCGGAATGTGTTGTGCTCTAGAAACAGCTATGTAACTACTCAGAACCCCACCACAGATGTAGAGAGAAACAACTGGTAAGGTGGATATGCTGAACGCTAGAAGGGTGAGATATGCAAGAGTGGTCATTGAAAGCATGACTGTTGTTGCAACCATTGCTGTCCCAACAGCTCGAAATGTTGGATAGCCCAACAGGAATACCAAAACAAGAACAAAGTTCATTGCGCCACCAATAGCGATTGCGCCGGTTAGTAATCCAATTATCAAGCAGAGTATATACGATAGGCTGTGTTTCTGAGAGGAGAGATGTGGGGGCGACTTACTATCATCTTCTTTACTAAATTCTTCACCTATGTTTCTCATTCTAATACCCTGAACAAGAAAAACCAATCCTAATGCAAGTGTAATGAATGGTGAACCGCCTCTGAAGGCATTGGAATACTGTTCTAAAAGCGGAAATGCAATAATCACAGTAACTAGGGCTGTAACACCAGCCACCAAGCCAAGTCTAGAACCAAGTTGGGTGTCCACTCCTGAGTCGGGATTTTGAACATAGAACAAAGTCAGTGTGATAGCTATAGCAAGGTCGACTAATAGACTGGATAGAAGAGACTCGTGGAGTGGAACCCCTAAGATAACAAAAAGGAGCGGCACAATGATTGGCCATGCAGTCAGACCAACAATTCCAGCTCCGAAACCAATCAGGACACCAATAGGTAATGCTAGGATTAGTATCAGAGGGTCCATGTTCATGTGCGAACTTACTATGCGTTTTATCTATTTCCCACGGACCTCCTAATTTGATCATCGTTTATTATAATCCGAAATGAAGTTCGTAGTTATAATGGTACACACTAATGAATATACAAGGTTTCTGAAAGATATTTTAGCTAGAACATGGATATTGTTGAAGCCCTATTGTGAGCTGTTCTTCCATGATAATCATGTTTGTTGAGCCTCCAAAGGATTTCTGGTTCGTAATGGGTGAGTATCTTCCACCGCCATTGGGGATACTCAATCTAGCGGCGTATCTAAGGGAACATGATGAAGATATTGAGATAGAGATTGTAGATTGCCAAGCTGAGAGAATTACTTGGAGTGGACTAAGAAAACGGGTTGAAGCTTTTCAACCAGATATTGTCGCACCAAGTTCACTCTCTACCTGTAATGCATACAGAGGACTACGAACTATAGAGATGGCGAAAACAATCAATCCCACAACAACTACCATAGTCGGAGGACAACACTTCACAGCACTTGCGAGAGAGAGTCTTGAAGCATATCCTGAGATTGATATAGTTGTGAGGGGAGAAGGAGAACAAACTCTTCTCGAAGTTGTTCGTGTATTAGACGGACAGGGTTCTCTTTCAGATGTGAGCGGAATCACCTTTAGACACCAAGATAAAATCATATCCACCGAAGACCGTCCACTCATTGAAGATCTAAACAGCCTTCCGTTTCCTGCGTATGATTTGGTTAGTCAATATATGAAAAAGTATCACTTTACCATGATGGCGGGGCGAGATACACCCTATGCGCTTGTTGAAGCCTCGAGAGGTTGTCCTCATGACTGCAATTTTTGTACTCAGTGTGCCTTCTGGCATCGAAAGTGGCGATCTAAGACACCAAAGCGAATTGCAGATGAGTTTGAGTTCTGCTACAACGAGTTCGGAACGAGATTCTTTTGGTTAACAGATGATAACTTTGGGTTGGGAAAAAGAACTGATGAGCTATGTGATGAAATTATCAGTAGAGGATTTGCTGATGAAATATTGTGGTTCATGCAAGCCAGATGCGATGATATTGTTACTCATCAGGATCTGCTTCCGAAACTGCGCAAATCAGGACTAAATTGGATTCTTGCAGGAGTCGAGAATCATAGTCCTGAAACATTGGCATCATTCAATAAGCGAATAGACCCATCAGTATCGAAACAAGCCATTAGTCTATTGAAGCTTAATGACATCTTTGCCCAAGCCACACTGATAATGGGTGCGCGTAGTGATTCTCATGAAACAATTAGTGGTCTGCGTGCTTATGTCAATGACATTGACCCAGATATTGCAATCTATATGATTTTGACACCATATCCTGGAACAGGTCTTTACAGTGAGGCAGAAGAAAAGGGGTGGATTGAAGACAGAAACTGGGCACACTATGATATGATCCATGCAATAATGCCTACTGAGCACCTATCACGTATGGAAGTCCAAGAGGAACTCTACTGGTGTTATCGGAGCTTCTATGGTTCCATGAAGAGAAGAATTACTGGTGTGTTCTCAAGTAACAAGCTCAAGAGAAAATCATACAGATACATGGCTCGCCAGGGTGTGATGGGAGCCTTGAGGGGATTGTTCAAGTAATGTCCGAGAGAAGATCATCAAAATCGTTGTCAATTTGGTTGCAGATTTTATCTCTCTTTGGATTAGGCCTGATACCACTTATTGTGCTACGTACAATGATAGATTCCCCCGGTCTGCATTCGCAACCACAAATTGTTGGATCAATATTCATTGTCATTTGCTTGCTAGGTGCAATTGTAGGAGTTCGTCCATCAAGCTTTTCCAAGTCAAAAACTCTCAATTCAAGTCAGGTTGAGATTGTGGATTCACAAGAAACTGAGTTGCACAAACAAGAACCAGCTCATCAAGGACATCACTATTCCTGTGATTCATTCTCAAGTCATGTTCTCAAAGTTGGAGGTGGAGTTTATTGTGCAGGCTGCACAGGTCTGACAACCGGAGCAATTATTGCGATATTTGGAAGCTTGGTGTATTTCTTCATTGGTATCCCTTTATTCAATGAACACATTGTGTTCTGGTTTGGTTTTTCAGGAGTCCTCATTGGTTTGGTTCAACATCGAATCTACAGAAAGCTGTCCATTTCGAGCGGATTCGTACGTTTTTCCTTTAACGTTATTTTTGTCTTAGGAGCGTTTTTCCTTCTTGTCGGAGCGAATCAAATCACAGGTTATCTTTCAGTGGATTTCTTCATCATTTGTGTTGTTCTGCTCTGGATTCTCAACAGAATCGTCATGTCAAAAGCGGAGCATCAGTGGATTTGTGAGCAATGTAGTGATATATCCTGTATTCACACCTTATACTGAATATGGAAACACCTTCTTTTTGCTCATGGGTTGAGCACTACGATTCCACGAATCGAATGGTAGTTTATTGGTATCTTCGTTTCTTTCTTGTTGAGCTATAAATAGCACCAAGTACAATCAAGGCACCAAAGAGTATAACAAGATATGGACCAATTGCTGTTTCCCACAGAGTTGAGAAATCAAGACCCAACACCCAAGACAATCCCACTATGATGATTAGTCCTCCAAAAATGACACCGCAGATGGCATCACCATATGGAAGTCCAAAGCATTCATCGTCCTTATGTTCTCCAATTTTTCTGACTATTTGCGCAGGTGTTCCGCCTTGCAAGGCGGCACCACATTGAGCGCAAAATTCACTTTCATCGTCGTTTTGTTGACCGCAATGTTGACAATAAACCACATGAATCACCACTTGGAACTAATAATGTGGAAATCCTTCTATTAAAGACTGACGTTTTCACGTTAAATCAACACAATTGCCATTAGATAGAGCAAAACGAAAATTCCTAGGAAGATATAGACTGGACTCAAAAGCAGGACCTTTCTATCAGTAAGGTGGGAGTTTCTGAAGAGAACAATTCCTGCAAACAAGTAAAGCACTATTGCGCCTTGACCTATTGGTTCAGAGTGTATGGTCATTGATAATAGAAAAGCAACAATAGCAACTGTTAGTAGAAATGGCGTCTGTTTGACAGAATCTCCTATATTGAGGTATTCCTTGTAACCTTTAAAGAGAATGATATAGAGAAGAGAGAATCCAATTGCAAAGAGAACAGGGAATTGGATCACATTTGTACTAATAGTCCAAGGAAGGAATATTTTCAATAGTTGCATAAGTAGAACCAAAGTTGGTCCAAATAGTGTGTGTTTCAGACTTCTTGGATACGTAACTCCCAAGCTCTGGTTTCTTAAACCTGGAAATTGAATTGAGTAGATTAGGTTAATGAAAACTAATGAGCTAACGACGCAGATGAAAAGTAAGTTAAGAAGTGTAGAGAGCAAAATACCCACAATCAAAAAAGAAATGAAAATCTTTACAGCTTCGTTCTTTTTGACAACGCCCTGAGCTAGGGGTTTTCTCAGAACCTTCTTTTCATCACTCTTGTCATCCTCAATGTCATAGAGATCATTTAGCACGTAGATTGAGGAATAGGAAACCAAGAAAGCAAGTAGTCCCAATAGGATCTGCAAAGGGTCAATCATTATATGAAATAGAAGAAGGAGCATGACACCCACTGAGTAAAGTCCAATGTTCTTTGGTATGTTGTCTGTTAAGTTCCGGAACAACATTACTCTCCGAAACATTGTGAGATTCTCAGTTCTGATTTATCCAATCAATTTCGTGTATTCAATATCTATTCTTTAGTTCTTCTGAAGATAGGAATGATGCTTGACAAAGGATGGAAGCATCTGTCTTGATTCTAACTGAACTATTTTCGGATTGTAAGCCATTTTGGTGAATAAAATGGCAAGATATTCGATTTTTATAGAATATTGTTTTAATCTTGGTTGACCCAAATTAGTGTATGAAAGATGGAAAGACAATTGCAGCGCTAAGAGTGCAGAGTGTTGCATTAGACGCAATTAGAACCGCATTCCGCAAAAACGGGCTTATAGAAATAATGCCAGTAATCCTGACCACGGTCAGTGATCCATTAGGACCAGATCCTGGAAGTAGAATAATTGGTATGCCAAAAATCGAGTACCAAGGTCAGAAACTTGTTTTGACAACAAGCATGATTCTGCAAAAACAAATTATGGTATCAACAGGTCTTGAGAAGTTCTTTGCAGTATCACCGAACATTCGACTTGAAAGTGTTCAGAGTCGTGATACTGGACGTCATCTATTTGAGTTCTCTCAGGTTGATTTCGAGCTAGCTCATGCAGACATGTACGAAGTCTTCGAGTTGATGCAGGACACAATCACTGCAACTATAAATAAAGTAAGAAAGGACTGTTGCGATGAGTTAGCTCTTTGGAATAGAGAAGTTAAGGTTCCTAAAGAGTTCAAGGTTTTCTCTACTGATGAGCTTATTGAGCAATATGGGAAAAATTGGGAGAAACTTGCGAGTGAGGAAGCAGAAGACCCCTTCTGGGTGTTGAATCACAAACGAGAGTTCTATGACGCTGAAGATCCTGAAAGACCTGGTTTCTATCGCAACTATGATTTGGTATATCCGGAAGGATTTGGTGAGGCTCTTAGTGGCGGAGAGCGAGAATGGGTCTATGACAGAATCTTCATGAGGCTTGAGAGAGATGGACTCAACACAGAGGATTTCAAGCCATATCTAGAGTTTGCTCGAAATGGGTTTATTCCTAGTGCCGGTGCAGGTTTAGGTGTTGAAAGACTAACTCGGTTTCTTGTCGGAGCTTCTCATGTCGGAGATGTGCAAGCGTTTAGAAGAGTCCCAGGGGAGA
>JAEOUL010000322.1 GCA_016839345.1 Candidatus Thorarchaeota archaeon
ATCGAACTGATTGACTTTGAAGGTGCATCATGCTGTGGGACTGTAGTACTCAAGTCAATTGATGAAAATAGCTGGTTGTCAATGTCTGGTCGAAATATTGCACTGGCTGAAAAGAGAGGACATGACATAGTGACACCATGCAATGGTTGCTTTGGTTCATTGAAAGACACAAACCATGTTTTACATGATGACGAAACGTACCGAAAGAAAGTCAACGCAGCACTGAAGCCACTAGGTCTAGAGTACACTGGCAAAACAAAGGTTCATCATTTTGTTGAAGTCCTCTATGAGATGAAAGACGAGATTGAGAAGAAGATAGTTAAACGTCTTGATGGTCTCAAAGTCGCTTTTCACCCGGGATGCCATCTTATACGTCCATCTAATATTGCTGGCTTTGATGATCCCGAGCTTCCCTCCAAAGTGGATGAGTTGATTGAGTTGACCGGGGCAACAAGCGTTCACTGGGATATGAAACTACGGTGCTGCGGATCCCCCCTTCTCATTGCCAGTGAAGAAGTCGCAGTCAAGATACTCAAAGAAAAGATGGTTTCAGCTAATGGTGCGGGAGCTAACTGTGTCGTCACGAACTGTCCGGCCTGTCATACTCAGTTCGATATTCAACAGCTTGGTCTCAAAGACGACGAGGGAAATTCACTCGAGTTACCTGCATTGTTTGTGACACAGGTTTTGGGTGCTGCTATGGGTATTGACCCAGAACCATTAGGATTCGAGCTCAATAGAGTATCACTGGACCCAATCAATGACATCCTTGGGTTCTAGTCATTTTGCCAACTTGCTATCACCGTAGAAAAGTTGACCTATCCGCTGCATTGCGTTCCGGACACAGTCTTTTTTCCCACTTACTTGTAAATGCCGCTCCCCATCCAGAGAAATATTGACCATGCAATCTTCAGCAATCTCAGATATTACTTCCACAGGGATTTCATCAGGGAGTTTAATTCGGAAGAATCCTACTTGTTTATCTCGGGGAATATCAGAGATGTGTACTTGTGGTTCTGGTTGATACTCTCTAATTTCTCCTTTGATTGCCCTGTCGAATCTTTCTTCCCATGAGTTTCGATATTCTATGCCTTCCTTCTCCTCTGCCCAGACCATGAGTGTATCTCGAAGCCTCTGTATTTGAAGCTCCATTTCAATTTGTAAGCGATTATCTTCCTCACATTGAGCACCAGACTTTATCTCACTCTCAAATGACCGAAGATACTCAAGACTCATCTTTGAGTTTCTGAGGTCTGCATAAGTCAAATCTGGAATGAACACATCTCTCTCTCTGAGTGCACCTAGTAAATCGTTCAGGACAATCCAACTTGCCAAGAGGTTATCCAAAGAGACCACGGTCTCACTCCCTCAACATCTCTTCAGTCTGATCGAGAATGCTCTTCTCACGCCACCATCTAAGGTCTCGAGCTCCTGTTGGACATATAGCACAGCATGCACCACACCCCTCACACCGCATCTCATCGGTTACGCTTTTCTTGACTCCTGGTTCAACTTCAATCATCGATATTGCATCATAGGGACATATCTCGGAGTAATGACATAGATCGCATCCTACACATAGGTCTTGGTCAACTTCTGCTGTGAGAAGCTCAATCTCAACTGTGCCTAAGTTCAAAGGTATACATGCTTCACTTGCAGCACCACGAGCTTGGTTGATTGAGTCTCCAATATTCTTTGCATAGGTCACGCCGAGAAATACACCTGGGACGGTCGTTTCAACAGGTTTGTATTTCATGTGCATCTCTGCCAAGAATCCATCTTGACCACGGTTGATGCCCATCGCTTTCACAAACTCATTAACATCGTGCGGTGCTTCGAGTCCCAAAGCTAAAACAACTAGCTCCGATTTAATCTCGAAGGTTTCTTGTGAGAGAGTATCATAAACAGTTACAATTGCCGAGTCCGCATCAGGGTCCTTCTCAACAGTCACTGGTCGTTCGCGATCCCATCGAAGGTATGCTATTCCCTTCTGTCTGTTCTCACGCCACATCTCCTCCATACCTTTCGCAAATGGACGGATGTGTTCCTTGTAGGCTGAATATATCTTGATGTCAGGAAACATCTCCTTTAGCTCATGCTGCATCGCAATAGTAGCTGAACAACACACTCTGGAACAGTATCTGTTGCCCTCGCCAGGATTTTGTCTTGAGCCAACACAGTGAATAAAGACCGGATTCTTTGGCGGTTTCTTGATCTCGCCATCTCTCAGTCTTCTCTCTAGTTCAAGCGTTGATATCACTCCCGGAACCTCTTCCCAGCCATACTCGCCCTGTTTTGGTTCATAGACATCTGAACCAACAGTTATCACCATTGATCCAATGCGATGAACTGTTCTCTCACCTGATTCCGTATTAGTCAGAGTTATGTCATAGTTCCCATAGGAACCATCGCGACCAACAACTTTTGAGTTCAAGAGAACCTGTATTCGCTTATTCTTCTCAACCTTCGCGACGAGATTATCTACAATATCTTGGGAGGATTCCATTTCTGGGAAGACGTGATAAAGCTCATTGAGTCTGCCTCCTAGTTTCTCTTGTTTCTCTACAAGAATCACATCAAATCCTTTTCGAGCAATATCAAGCGCCGCAGTCATTCCTGAGACTCCGCCGCCAACAATCATTGAAACTGGAGTTACTTCAACCTTCTTTAGGGGCACCTCTTCATTGTTGATTGCCTTAGCAACAGCACTTCGAATCATGTCCTGTGCTTTCTCTTGTCTTGTTTCAGGGTCCTCGTTCACATGGACGAGAGCAAGATGTTCTCTGAGACCAACTGGTCCGACTAGATAATAGCCTGAGAGACCTGCAGCTTCCAACGCACTCCTGAAGGTCGACTCGTGTTGTAATGGGGAACATGATCCCACGACAACGCGATTGAGCTTATGCTCCTTAATCGCATCAGTCACTAGCTGTTGGCCGGGGTCACTGCACATAAAGATGTAATCTGTTGCATATGCAACGTTTGGCAGATCTTTCGCCCACTCAGCAAGACCTGGTGAGCTTATCTCATTGCCAATAATGCCACCACAGTGGCAAATGAATACGCCCACTCTAGGCTCATCTCCAAGCTCCGCTGGGGGAATCTCAGGTACTGGTTCCGGAATTGGAACTGGTAGAATGCTATGAGCGGCCATTGCCGCC
Source organism: Candidatus Thorarchaeota archaeon (assembly GCA_016839345.1). The sequence continues at coordinate 3,162 of JAEOUL010000322.1, forward strand.
CCCTTACCCTCATTTACAGAATCTGTTCCATCTCTAGGACCGTGGGCACAACCAGCTACGAAGATTCCCGCCCGATTGGTTTCAAGCGCAGAGGCATTTGCATGCTTTTCCTTTATCCATCCCGCCTCGTCAAGGTCAATGTTGAGAATCTTTGCAAGCTCTGCCGTTCCTTCACTTGGTCTGAAACTAGCATTAAGCACGACCATTGAAATTTTGTCAATCTCAATTATTTTTCCGCTTTCAGTGTCCTCCATCTTGACAAACAGATCGTGTGTGTCAGGGTCTTCTTGAATTTCAGACACTCTTCCTCTAATGAAATCAATTCCTCGGTTCTTTTGGGAATCCCACAAAAATTCCTCCAAGGCTTTACCAGCAGTTCTCATGTCCATGTAGGTGTAAATTATTTCACAGTGGTCTTCAGGATAGTGCATTCTTGTTACTTGTGCAAGCTTCAGCCCGAATGAGCAACAGACCCTATTGCAATGTTTTGCATATCCACTGATGTTCTCTCTCACATCTCTACTCCCGACACAGTTCACAAACAGGATTTTCTCAGGTTCTTTACCATCAGAAGGTCGAACCATGTGGGCGTCTGTAGGACCTGTTGGATGACTTTGTCTGTCGTATTCCATAGTAGTGACAACGTTGGGATATATGCTATAGCCATATTCTCCATAATCCAATGGCCTGTATTCCTCAAAGCCCGTTGCCACAATAATTGAGCCAACGTTGAGTTCGCATACCTTGTCCTCATCATCATACATGATACAGTCTTGAGGGCAAACCGATGCACAAGTCCCGCATCCGATACATGCTTCTCTGTCAATTGTTGCAATAAGTGGAATCTGTTGTGGGAAATTCATATAGATAGCTTTGCGAAGTGAGAGACCTTTGTCGTACTCGTTAGGAACTTCAACAGGGCATGATCGGATACAAAGTTGACAACCAGTGCACTTGTCTTCATTGACATAGCGTGCCTTCTTACGGATTGTGACTGTGAAGTCACCCTCCTTTCCTGTCACTTTCTCCACAGTAGATAATGGGTGGATAGTGATGTTAGGGTGCTTACCTACGAATGATGTGAGAGGAGTCATAACACAGGCTGAACACTCCAGCGCTGGGAAAATCTTGTAGATGGCCACATAATTCCCACCGATATTGACAGACTTCTCGATCATGTGAGCACGATGACCGCCGTTAGCAAGTCCTAGAGAGGCATTAATGCCTGCCATGCCGCCTCCGATGACTAGAACGTCTGTTGGCTTAGTCTTTTGTTCTGGTTTCTGGGCTGACTCACTCACCATGGGACTGTTCTCCAAGGTACCGTAGTTACAGAAGCTCCAGCGTGAGGGGCGATATAATCTTTCTGACAGGGGCTTTACAGCGTTAATCAAACTTCTTAGAACACGTGTTCTAGCTATTCCTGTTTTTGCAGCATAAGACTACACGAATCTGAATGAACATAGTCTGGAGTTGTGAATTGAGTTGGACCTCACGCTAGGAAAGAAACTCTGGGTGTCACAAGTAAAGACTAGAATGAAGGGATTCTAGTCCCCTCATTCCTGTATTTTTTCCTGAACACTTCTTTTTCGCTTAACATAGGGATATACAATTACAGATAATACAATTGCAAGTAGATAGAGTATGATTGGTATCCAGAGGAATTCAAGCATCATTAATCTACTAAGCTCTCTCCCATATCCACCAATTGAACTTGGAAGATAAACCCATGTAAGAGCTCCAAAGTATACCAATATCACAGCAAACCGCACTTCGCGTCTTACTTTGAAGGCATACATGTATGTGAAGACGAACATGAAGGCAAAACCGGATGCAAACATTGGCCACATATCACTGGAACTAATCGGGGTCATTAGAGTGTTATAGAGTGCCACAAAGAACGCATGCACTCCGACAAAACTCTCCAGCAAAACCACCCATCCACGGTTGATGTGAACTACTGTATATGCCAAGGAAACTTGGGTGAATAACAAGAACATGTAGAAGAAGCCAGTCAATAATTGGGGATCATAAGTCATCGGATGGAACCAGAATGTATAGACAAGAGCCCATGCAATGACATATTGATGATTTCTTCGGAAGAAGCCTGAAACTTGTGCTGTCATCGGTTTGCCTAGTTTCCGACCCATGAATAGTCCGCGTCGAGGATTCTCTATAATCAATA
>JAEOUL010000086.1 GCA_016839345.1 Candidatus Thorarchaeota archaeon
AGTCCACTGGTGCAACAAGGGGTATATACATTGATTGAAGAAATCCTAATCTATGGTACAGTACAGGGAGCATTGCTAGCTCTCTTGGCATTGGGCTTTTCACTAGTTTATGGAGTAGGAGGACTGCTGAACCTTTCTCACGGTGCGTTCTTCCTCATAACTGCGTATGTGATTTATTGGACAATCCCCATCGTTGGATTTGGGATAGCCGCGGTTATAGGTTTGGCTGCGGTAGTGGGAATTGGAGCTGTGACATATCTTGGTTTGATGAAGCCTCTACAGGAATCACACATCGGTGTTGTACTGGTAACATTCGCATTAGCCTTCTTTTTTGAGCAGTTCGTGAAATTTGTGGGTGATCCGAAGACTCACTATATAGTGCCTTTTGTGCCAGGGACGGTCACATTTCTTGGAATCACTTTTCCAGCACAGTTTGTAGCTCTATTAGCAGGAGCTTTCATACTTGTTACATTGGTGACCATCTTCATCAATAAGTCGACTATCGGTAAGTCGATTAGAGCAGTGTCTCAAGATTTTGAAGCTGCGAAACTAGTTGGAATCAATACTGATATGGTTCTGATGACCACTGTGATGATATCAGCATTACTTGTTGGATTTGCTGCAGTACTATATGCTCCAGGGAATTTCATCGCTCCAAGAATAGGTTGGAGATACCTTCTACTTGCGTTTTCTGTAACAATCTTTGGCGGGATGGGTAGTATTCCAGGAAGCATCGTTGGAGCATTCACAATGGGATACGCGACATCATTTACGGATTTCCTTATCGGTCCAGAATTTTCTGTGATAATCCCCATTGTGGTGATACTTGTGATGCTCTTGGTCCGACCACAAGGGTTGCTAGGAAAGAAGGAGCTGCGCTAGCAAATGATGAATCTTCAGTTCGATTTTCAGTCTTATGTGGCACGTTTCAAAATATGGGCATTTACATTCCGAGGAAGCGTGACTCTATTGTGTGTTTTAGGATTGATGCTTGTTCCTCTGACAGGGAATGAGTATCTCACACAAATCATCATTACAGGAATGATACTTTCAATCTTTGCTGCAAGTTGGGACCTCTTAGCTGGATTTGCTGGACAGGTCAGTTTTGGACATGCAGCTTTCTTTGGTATATCCGGTTACTTCACAGCGGCATTTGTCAAGTTCTTTAATGCTAATTGGATTTTAGCACTCATTATTGGCGCTGGTTATGCTGTTTTATTTAGTTTGATAATTGGGATTCCGTGCCTAAGATTGAAGGGACCCTATCTGGCATTAGGTACTCTCGCCTTTTCCCTCATTCTCTGGAATTTATTCCTATCAGGGACATGGCTTGGTGGTACAGAGGGCATCTCAGGCTTACCTTCTAATACAAGCGTCTTTGAGGCTTTCTATATCATCGCAGTGTTCATGATTGCTTCACTGATTATCATGCGTGCTATTGTCGATTCGAGACTTGGTACAATTTTGAAGTCAATTCGGGATGATGAAACCTGTGCAGACGCTTCAGGGATCAACACAACTGTATACAAACTAATAGCATTCATGATTAGTGGTTTCTTTGCAGGGATTGCAGGTGGACTCTTTGTTCTAGATACAACCGCTGTGAATCCTGCAGTCTTTCAGACATTGTATTCTTTCTATGCTATAATAATGGCCGCAATTGGAGGTATGGCGACAATTTATGGATCAGTCATTGGAGCATTTCTGTTCACATTGCTTAGTGAGCTTCTGCGACCACTCGCTGCAGCTTCGCTATTGATCTTTGCAACAATTCTCATTCTTATCATTCGATTTGCAGAAGAAGGCGTGATGAATCCATTTCTAGAGAGGGTACAGGATCTATGGGATATGATACGAGGAAAGTAAAATGGGTCTGATATTAGAAGTAAAGAATCTAACAAAGAAGTTTGGTGGACTAACAGCAGTTAATGATGTCAATTTCCATATTGATCGAGGAGAAATTGTGGGGCTTATTGGTCCCAACGGAGCTGGTAAGACCACTGTTTTTAACTTGATATCAGGTTTCGAGAGACCTAACTCAGGTTCTGTCCGTTTCGATGGAATAGATATCACTAGAAAAAAACCGTACCAGATTGTGAATCTGGGAATGTCTCGCACGTTTCAATTAGTCCGGTCCTTTCGATATCTCAGTCTCCTTGATAACATAGCTGTCGCTTGTCTTTCACCAAGAGGCAAAGAAGCATATGGAGACTCTGGAATAGATGAAACTGCAAGTTCAATTCTTTCCTCAGTAGGTCTCATTGATAAGGCTAGGCTTCCTCCGGTTATTCTTCCACATGGAGATCTAAGAAAGCTTGAGATAGGGAAGTCACTTGGGACAAATCCAGAATTACTTCTTCTTGATGAACCATTTAGTGGACTTGCTCATGAGGAGAGAGTAGGAATTACACGGTTGATACAGCAACTAATAGACGAAGGAGTTACAATTTTCATGACTGGACATGTTCTACGTGAGTTAATGACTTTAGTGCCCAGAGTCATTGCAATGCATCAGGGAAGGATAATTGCAGAAGGACCTCCCAAAGAGGTTGCTAACAACAGAATTGTGCTTGAGGCATACTTAGGACGAGGTGAAGGATTTGCTTAACGGATCTGCTGAAGGATTTACTTTGCTTGAACTGAAGAAAGTCTATCATTATTATGGAAAGGCAAAAGCCCTAGAAGAAATCAATCTCTCTGTTGAGGTTAAGTCATTGGACGCTGTGATAGGACCAAATGGGGCAGGTAAATCCACCCTTCTTCGAGCCATATCCGGACTAGAAGAAATAGACAGAGGGAAGATTCTTTTCAACGGTGAACGGATTGATGAGCTGGAGGCACATGAAATTGCGCAGAGAGGTATTGCTCATTGTCCAGAACGCAGACGACTGTTCTATGACATGACAGTCATGGAAAACATTGAACTCGGAGCATACACATTGAAGGACAAGACAAAGTATTCACAACTCCTTGACTTTGTTTTTGAAATTTTTCCAAGACTCCATGAGAGGACCAAGCAACGTGCGGGTACATTGAGTGGAGGTGAGCAACAAATGCTAGCTATCGCAAGGTCACTAATGTCAAATCCAAAATTTCTCCTGCTTGATGAACCATCTCTTGGTTTAGCACCAAAAGTGAAGGATAAGATCTTCGAAGCCATTCAACACATCAAACATGAAGGGACTACTACACTCTTAGTTGAACAAGATGCAGTATTGGCAATGGAGGTTGCAGACAATATTCATGTCCTTGAGGATGGAAAGATAGAGATGAGTGGTACGCGCGAAGAAATCGAACGTGAACCTCGAATTAAGAAGGTGTATCTTGGAATCTAGGAGGTATTGAAATGTCCGCAACCTTAGAAGAGCTTCTCCGTGATGCGAAAGTTGAACTTGTGGTAGCAAGAGCGGAAAAAGACTCAGAGATTATAAATGAGATTGTAGGTTACCTCGAGAGTGATATACGGTCAATACGATTCAATGCCGCTTTATCGCTCGGAGAACTCGGTGAAAAGGCTTCCAGCAGTGTTTCAAAACTGACGAACTGCTTAGAGGATCATGATTGGAGTATCTGTCGAGAAGCTACTAAATCACTGGGAAAAATTGGACAAGCTGCGGTTGATGCAATCCCCAAGCTTTCTTCATTGTTAACTGATAAAGAAGTTTCAATACGAAAAGAAGCTGCAATATCCCTAGGTAAGATTGGTATTGCCTCAGATATAGCTGTCACGAGTTTGATTTCTGCTCTTGATGACCAAGACGAAGAAGTTCGGACTGAAGTGGCGAAAACCTTGGGAAAAATGGGACCAGGGGCTCACAATGCAATTCCAAGACTTATACAAGGTCTTAGAGACCCAGGTTGGACTGTAAGAACAGCTTCAGCTCAGTCCATAAAACAGGTTGGCAAAGGTTCAACCGAGGCAATTCCAACTCTAATCCATACACTAGAAGACAATGATTGGAGAGTTAGATATCGATCAATAAGCACTCTTGTGGAAATAGGTGAACCCGCAATTCCTGCCCTTTTAGAGGTCATCAATCACACAAATCCCATTGTTCGAAAGGGGGCGATAGAAGCCCTAGGAGAAATGAAAGTATCTGACCAGAACATAATTAGAGAGATTGCCCTACAATTGAAAGATAAAATTGAAAGTGTCCGGGGGAAAGCAGCTGACGCACTCAGGATGATTGGGAAAGACGCGATTCCTGTACTTGTCGAAGCTTACAACACCGCGAACAAACAAATGAAGATTATAATCATCTCATCAATTGGAGGTATTGGCGAAGATGCTGTGGATGCCATCCCCAGTCTGATAGAAATCTTAAAGCTTGGCGGGACTGATACTCGGGCTGAAGCGGCAAGTGCACTAGGGAAAATTGGTTCCACAGAGAATTCAGTCATTAATTCATTGATAGATGCTTTGGAAGACTCTAAGAGCGTTGTGCGTCGTGAAGCTGCATTAAGTCTTGGAAAATTTGGTCCAGCTGGTGCAGCATCTATTCCTGCTTTACTTAGTGCACTAGGTGATAAGAAACCTGATGTCAGGTGGCGGGCTTCAGAAGCTCTAGGAAAAGTAGGAGTATCAAATACTAACATCATTGCTGCATTAGAGAATATGTTGTATGATGAGTATGATTATGTCTCAGAAGCTGCGCAAGAGGCACTCGATTTAATAGGTGGAGAATAATAAAGCAGGTCGACTAAAGATGAGCGAAGACCCGTATGCTGCAAAACCATGGTTGAAACATTATGATCCAAGTGTGCCTGCA
>JAEOUL010000323.1 GCA_016839345.1 Candidatus Thorarchaeota archaeon
AGTTCCACACGACCACCGAGAAGTAGCCTTTGGAGAGCATCAATTGCTGAACCCGCATGCACAACCCCAACCATTCCTACTCCTGCTGAACGAAGATCTGAATAGGCTTGAAAGTCTGAGTTTTTTCGAAGTTCATCATAGATTACAAAATCTGGTCTAACGAGAAGTAGTATATCTGCAGCTTTTTCCATGCTTCCATCTAGCGGTGAATATTGAACAATTGCTTCCTCTACTTGGAGGTCTCTCGGTTGTTCCAGAGTCTTCACAACATTTCCCTTTCTACCATAGAACTCAGCTAAAGCTGCTGCAAAGGTACTTTTTCCAGATCCAGGTGATCCAGATACAAGAATTCCCTCAGCTCTTGATTCCAACCTTTTCATCAATTTCGAGCTGAGTTCATAATCATCAAGATTCAATTTGACAATTGGTCGGATTGCAGAAATCTCCATTTTGTCAGCAAATGGACGCCTAGCAATTGCAATTCTGAGGTTTCTCAGTTGAACCACAGCAGCTCCTTCTTCTTCAATCTCAATGAATGAATTACTGTCATTCTCAGCTGTTTCAAGAATTGCTTCCGCAAGAGTGTCTAACTCTTCATACGTGAGAAGTCTATCAGAGAGTTCCACTAATTCCCAGTTTCCAGGTTCACCTCTCTTAGCACGGGGTGGATTGTTCTCCACAAGATGTACACTCATAGTATGTTCGTCAAAGAACGCATTGAGAGTAAGAATCTCATCTCTGTCTTCATTGTTTACCATTCTGTTCACTTCCAAGGTTCCTAAGCGTTGCTTGTGCTACTCTATAGAAATTCACTTCACCATTCTGGTCTACAAGTGCAAAAACAAGGTTCTTTCTTGAGCCCAAAGCCGTTTGTGTTACCATATCCAGGTCACTAAGTGAAATTGGCACTCCTTCTTTGAGTACGTACACGAGCTGATTTGCACTTGCTGTACCTGGTCGGTCACCACGTGCATATACTCTGAATCCAATCCCACTCCCAAAACCTTGTCGTACTGCATAACCTCTACTACGTAGGTCTCTGAAAACAAGGTATCGTGTCCAGAGGTCTGGATCATCATCAAACAACTCAATCACGATGTGATCTGGACCTACATCCTTTCCATCAGGAGTCTTGACAGTCACTCTTTTTCTCTCGATAAGGTGCAGCAATTCAACGGGCTCCAATTCAAGTCTGTTTCCATCAATGCGATTTCCATAGAATCCCTGCTGCGATATTCTATCCGAATCTTCACTATTGACATACCCTTTTCTGTTCTCAAAAATGACTGGTGCAGGCTCCTCCTCTACTTCTTCCTCTATTTCCTCTTCTTCTGAGCTTTCAACTGCATCTTGATCTGGAAAATCGCCGTTTTCATCTGACAACGATATATCGCCTACTTGGTCTAGCCTCGCCGATATTGTGAAAAACCCTTCGACCGGGCCACAAGAACTATAGCCAGTTTAGAACGAACACCGTAATGTGATAGGTTTCGAAGAAGAACTGAAGGATTTTATCGCTGGTGCAGAGAAGGTTGCAGTTCTTGGTATTGGTAATGACCTGAGAAAAGATGATGGACTTGGTCTATTCATTATTGATAACCTCAACATAGATGACCCCCGAATCATGATTGAAAACGTTGGATCAGTTCCCGAAGGATTTGCAAAATCCCTTGCCAGTTTTGGAGCTGAGAGAGTAATCATGGTTGATGCAGCGGATATGCTTAAACCTCCAGGTCATGTGGAGCTCGTCACAAAAGACCGGATTGGAGGTATAGCTATCAGTACACACAGAATGCCCTTATCGTTTCTAATGATGTATCTAGAGCAGGAAACTGGTGGCAAAACAATACTGATAGCGATACAGCCGAAAAGTATACAGTTCGGTGAGGGACTTACTCCCGAGATACAGGAAGTCGCTGACAAAACGATTGTCAGTCTCGAAAATATACTGAAACAACATCTGCGAGGATAGAGAGATGTATAGAACGATTGAATGGCTAGATGATACATTACAGGTTCGTCTTGTGGATCAAACAAAATTACCATTGACCTTGGAACATATAGTGACAGATAGCCACGAACGTATTGCAAAATCCATCAAAATAATGGAGATTCGTGGTGCGCCAGCAATAGGCGCTGCTGCAGGGATGGGTATGGCCCTAGCTGCAATTGAAAGCAAAGCTAGAACGACAGGAGATCTAATGGAGTCTCTTGAGAAAGCAGCTGACACTCTTAACGTCAGACCAACAGCTTTCAACTTGACTTGGGCAACATCAAGGATGCTAGAAGTTGCAAAGAGTGCCACTGGCAGTGTCGATGATATAGTTCAAAGACTAATCGAGGAGGCTAAGGAGATAGCTGAAGAGGATGTCCGAATGAGTAGGGCTATGGGTGAACAGGCACTTCAGCTCATAAAACCAGGTTATACCATTCAGACTATATGCAACGCAGGCTCGCTTGCCACAGTTCATCTTGGTACTGTTGGTGCAGTTGTAAGAGTGGCTCATGAAAAATACGGCGGCGATATCAAGGTCTATGCTGCAGAAACCAGGCCAAGGCAACAGGGCGCAAAACTCACGGTTTACGAGTTCATGGAAGACAATATCGATACTACTCTGATTACAGATGGCATGATTGGTACAGTGTTCCGTGAGGGTCGAGTCGATTGTTGTGTAGTTGGTGCAGATAGAATTCTAAGAACAGGTCATGTAATCAACAAGATTGGGACCTATACAATGGCAATCACAGCACGACACCACAAAATCCCATTCTATTCTGTTGTCCCGGTTTCAACAATTGACATGAAAACCGATCCAGAGGATGTGATCATTGAAGAGCGTGACCCAGACGAGATCCGAATCATAAATGGACAATACGTCACTGTTCCTGATGCCAAAGTCTACAACCCCGCCTTCGACATGACACCTCCTGAATTGGTAGATGCCATCATCACTGACAAGGGTGTAGTCAAGAAACCAACAGAAGAAAAGATGAGGAAACTCTTCGAACAAGATGAGAAATAGAAGGGTATTTCGATGACAAATTTTGTCTACATAGCGATGAGTCTGGATGGTTTCATCGCCGCAAGTGATGGAGATCTTGATTGGCTAGATGAGATCCCAAACCCGGAAAAGAGTGATTTTGGATATGCTGAGTTCATGAGTGGCATAGATGCAATAGTGATGGGGCGCAAAACCTTCGAAAAAATCCTGACTTTTGATGATTGGCCATATGATAAACCTGTATA
>JAEOUL010000324.1 GCA_016839345.1 Candidatus Thorarchaeota archaeon
AGGAGCTGATCTTCAAGGAGGTTTTCATTGAGAGGCATCCATTGTTCAGAATTCTTGAGATTTTAGATGGAGCAAAAGGAGAAACAGCAGATGAATTACTGACAAATGCTTCGAACCGTTTGTACAAGGAAATCATGAACGAGTCCAATTTGCTAAACCTGTTTTTTGTGGAACTTGTGGAGATGAAAGGTAAACATATCCCTGAAGCAATCATCAGTAATTTTCCCCACGACTCGTCCTTCATGCGTCAAATCTTTGAGATGAAGTCAGAGCTGAGAGATATTAGGGAGCCTGTTCTTGTGAGAGCTCTCGTTGGAACTGTTTTTGCGAATGTTATGTTTCGCTGGTTTGTTGGTGACACTAAATCCAAAAGGTGGGGATCTCAAGCAGAGATGACAGATGTACTTCTCAGGGGTATCCTCAGGAAATAGCAAATCGAGCTAATGCTCATTTCGTAAAATCATAAATTGTAGAGACTCGTCTTTAATTGACGATAAGTTGTTGGGATGTGAAAAGTAGTGAAATATCTAATTGAATGGCATATCAAACCAAAGCATCGAGAGAAAGCAGCCAAAGCTATAGAGAAATTTCAACAACCAAAGGAATTGAAGACAATATTTGCAGCTCACAACTGTGTTGCATCAAATAGAGGAATCGCAGTTGTTGAAACTGATGATATTATGGCAATCCAAAAAACATTCAGACCTATGCTTGATTTTACAGAGTTCACAGTAACTCCGATACTGCCAGTTTTTCCCGAACAAAAGTGAAATACATGAGGGAAGGGGAGATCAAATCTCCTTCCTAGCATAGACGTACTCTCGATTTGCCTCTCCTACAATTTCAACCTCGTTCCATTTCAAGAGTGCAAGAAGATTCTCTAGGATGTAATCCTTTTCCATTTTTGTGGCTTTAGCGAGCTCTGAGATAGTGGCTGGACCATCACGAATCTCCTGAAGTATATAACTCCTGTCAATCTCCTCTTTGACGGTCTGTACCATAAGTTCTTGAAGACGCTCAGGAGTGAGTTCACCTCTTTGAACCAACACGTCTCCTTTTCCAATCAGCCATCTAAGTCTTTCACCACCAAATGCCTGAGCAGCTGCTTCAACCTTGTCTAGATTTGCTGTTTCTTTCATTTCACTCACCACCCTCCAAGCTAGCTGGTTGTAGGAACGCTTCCACCATGCTCATTATTTGTTGATCAGTAGAGTGTCGCATTGTTATGGCATGACTTGGACACGCACTTGCACATGTTCCGCAACCATGGCATTTAGCCTCTGTAGCAAATGCTGTTGCTGGATCACCTGTGCCTGTCAATGCTATGGCACCATATGGACATGCTTGGATGCATGTTGCACATGAAGAGCATAGAGATTCGTCAACCCAAGACACAGTAGATTCAATCTCTACATTCTTACGGGCCATCAGTGATGTCGCCTTTGCAGCTGCACCACTTGCTTGCGTCGCACTGTCAGTTGCATCCTTTGCAGACTGTGCAGTTCCAGCAATCATTATTCCAGCAGTGTGTGTCGTCAGAGGCGCCAGCTTGATATGCTCTTCGTTGAAGAATCCATCTCCTGAACGAGTTAGACTGAACAGCTTTGCAACCTCATCCGTCCCTGCAGGTGGAATCATTGCAGTTGTCAGGACTAGAATGTCAGGTTCAAATTCGCAGTCAGTGTCTGAGAGTATATCTTTCCACTTTACAGCTATTGTGTCATCAACAAGAGAAACCTTCGGTTTCTTAGTGTGCTCAAACTTTGAGAACATGACATGCTTGTTTCTGGCTTCTCTATGGATCTCTTCGTGACCTCTACCGAAAGTCCTGAGGTCGTCATAGAGAATGATTACTTCATCAGTTTCATCTCTAATGTCAGATGCTGCTTTGGTCATAGCTGTACAGCAGTATCGTGAGCAGTGTTCATGTCCCTTCACACCTTCCTCTCGAGACCCTACGCAACCAATGAACATGATTTTCTTAGGTGGTTTCCCATCAGTAATTCTTAGAACAGAACCAGTGGATTTCATCTTTTCATACTCTGCAAGAGTGAGGATGTTAGGATTATTTCCATATTCATAATACCCTTCAGGTTCAAATGGTTCAAATCCAGTAGCGACTATGACAGTTCCAAATGTTCGTTTGACAGTCTTGCCTGTATTCAAGTTTTTGATCTTGGTTTCAAAACTCCCAATGTGACCATCAAAGTCCACGACAATCGAATCGGTCATTATCTCGATATCATCAATCGCTTTTGCAGCAATGAGCATCCGATCAATCACATCTACTGCCTTCTCATTGTTTGGATACATGGTGGAAAGAAGACGGAGGTGCCCTCCAAGTTCAGACTCTTTCTCAACAAGTGTGACTTTGAATCCTCTAGATCCTATGTCCACTGCAGCTCTAAGACCTGTGACTCCACCCCCCACTACAAGTGCGTGGGGTGCAACTGCTACAGTCTTCACTTCTAATGGTTCAAGTAATGCAGCTCTAGCCACAGCCATTCGAATCAGATCCTCTGCCTTTGCAGTAGCCTTCTCAGGCTCTCGCGCATGACACCATGAACAATGCTCTCGGAGATTAACCTGTTCGAAGACATACCTATTGAGTCCAGCTTCTTCAACAACCCTTCTGAAAGTCGGTTCATGCATTCGCGGTGAACAGCTCGCAACAACAACACGATTAAGGTTGTGTTCAGCTATCTTCTCTCGGATGTGTGTCTGTCCAGCATCACTACAGGTGAACATCAGGTCTACCGAGTATTCAACATGAGGATAATTGTTTGCGACCTGAGCTACAGTTTCCACATCCACTGTACCAGCTATGTTGTGACCACAGTGGCAGACAAATACTCCAATCCTTGGTTCTTCTTCAGTCCCCATCAGTGTTCACCTCCTCTCGATAGAGTTATACTCGCCCGCATTGCTGCTGCACTTCCAGCTGCAACTGAGTCGGGGATGTCTTTGGCTGACTCTGCGCATCCAGCAACATAGACTCCTGGTACACTTGTATCAACAGGATTACTTGCAGGATACTGTATTGGGATGAATCCATCAACAGCCACCTCCAACCCAATGTTGGCAGCCAATTCTTTCAGACCAGCTGGAGGAATAATGCCAGGGCAGAGGACAAGCATTTCATGCTCATGCTTAAGGAACTCACCAGTTTCGGTGTTCTCCGCCCAGACTACAACATTCTTGTTCTTTGCAATCTCTCCAACCTCACCCACTCGACCACGGATAAATTTGATTCCAAAACGTACCTTGGCCATGTTAGTAAACTCTTCAAAGCCTTTACCGTATGCTCGAATATCAGCATAATACACAGTCACATTCTTGACATTATCATGCTGAAGCTCTTTAGCCATGACTGCATTTTTCACGCCATACATACAACAAACGCGGCTACAATACGGTACATTCTTCTGTACGTCTCGTGCACCAACACATTGAACGAATCCAATTGATCTTGGTATCTTCCCATCACTAAGCCGCATGAGATTTCCATGAGTAGGACCAGCGGCATTGATGATCCGTTCATACTCAAGGGCATTGATGACGTTCTTGAAACGACCATAGCCTAGTCGGTGATATCGAGAAACATCGAATAATTCGTATCCGGTGGCAATCACGATTGCTCCGGCAGGGACCTCTATTTCTTCATCCTCCATAGTGAGATCAATTGCCTCTCTATCGCAAGATTTGACACAGAGTTCACACTTTATACAATTCTTGTCATCGATTGTATAAACAAGAGGAGTGCTTTGTGGAAAGCCAATATAGATCGCCTTTCTGTATCCGAGATTCTGATCGAACTCATTTTTGACTTGAATTGGACAGTGTGGAACACAATCCCCACATCCTGAGCATTTGTCTTCCAAGACTTTGCGCGCCTTCTTGAGAACTTTAACGCGAAAGTTTCCTGCCTTCCCAGTAATATCAGTAACCTCGCTATAGGTCAGAAGTTTGATGTTCGGATGACGAGAAACCTCACTCAATCTTGGCGTTAGAATACATGCGCTGCAATCCAAAGTCGGAAATGTTTTGTCAAGCATCGCCATCACGCCTCCAATTGATGGAGTCTTCTCTACCAGAACAACTTGGTAGCCTTGGTCTGCAATATCCAAGGCAGCCTGCATTCCAGCCACTCCACCTCCAATGACAAGAGCAGTTTCCGTTGGTCGCATTGATCCGAAGTCTACCTTATCCCCTGCAACTGTCATTTTGACGCACCTCCTGCTTTGAGCGGAGTAGGTCCAAGCTCTCTAATTGATTCAGTCATCTCTGTTATTCCATCAGCCCACTGTTGCCCTTCTGAAGCACTTGCCCAAAGAAGCTTTAGTCGTTTAGGATTAAGTCCCATGGTCTTCATTGCCATCTTGAGTGCATCAAAACGGACTTGTGTGCGGTAATTGCCAGTAGCGTAATGACAGTCTCCAGGATGGCAACCTGTCACCATAACACCATCAGCTCCACCCCTAAACGCCTCAATCACCATAATCGGATCAACACGACCTGAGCACATCAATCGAATGACCTTAGCATTGGGAGGATGCTGAATTCGAGAAATTCCTGCCAGGTCTGCACCTCCATATGAACACCAGTTACATGTAAAAGCTATAATACTAGGTTCGAATCTTTTTCGACTCATCAGACTAACTCTCCTTTCACGCTTGCCGCAGCCTGTATCTGCGGGATAATTTGTTGTTTCCGATAATGCCGCATGTCTATAGCGTGCATTGGACAGCCGCCAGCACATGTTCCACAACCTTGACAAAGCTCAAACATTACCCTACGCTCTTCTCCGGTACCAGAGATAGCACCATATGGACAGAGATCGCTACATAAGTCGCAATCTATACAGAGTTCAGTGTCAATCTCAGCATAGATTGGTTCAACGTAGAACACTCCAGGAGCCATCAGAGACTGAGCTCCTGCTGCAGCACCCTTACCATAGGCTACTGCTTTTGGAATGTCCATCGGTCCCAAGACAGCTCCAGCTAGGAATATTCCGTCTTGGAAAGAGTCAACTGGTCGAAGTTTCGGATGTGCTTCCATCAGGTAGCCATATTCACCTGTTGAAACCTTCAACTTTCGAGCCAAGTCTGGAGTGTCATCGTTTGGTAACAATGCAGTTGCCAGAACAACAAGATCAGTCGAGGTTTCTAGACGCTCACCAGTATAGAGGTCTTCAGCCATGACGATGAGCGACTTGGTTTTTGGATCTTCTTCAATTTCTGAAGGTCTTCCTTTGACTACAATTACCCCCATTTCGCGAGCCCTTCTATACAGACCCTCATATCCCAGACCATGAGTTCTGATGTCCATCGCATAGATAATGATCTCAGTTTCAGGATACTTCTCCTTAATCTGGATTGCTTGTTTTAGGGAGTTTTCACAGCCAATGTAGCAGCAATAGTCTTGGTCTACCCTGCGGTCTCGAGACCCTACACACTGTACAAACGCAACCCGTTTAGGAACTGTATTATCAGATGGCCGTTTTGGCTTACCCTGCGTGGGTCCAGCTGCATTGGTCAGTCTCTCGAGCTGAGCGTTCGTAATGACATTTTCAAAAGTACCGTAACCAAACTCTCTAGTTTCTAGTGGATCATGAACCTTGAATCCGGTGGC
>JAEOUL010000325.1 GCA_016839345.1 Candidatus Thorarchaeota archaeon
TCGCCATCCTTGACTTTATTGAGCCATTCAACAAAATTCTTGTGAGCAGTGTCTTCTGATTTCTTGTACACCTCTAGAGTTGGTCTTATTCTCACAAGTTCTTGATGATGAATCTGTGATTGCTCAGAGAGTTCAATGACCTTCTGATGTGCATCGGTTGCTTCTTCCTTAAGCTTTCTAGCCAATCTCCGAAGCTCGCTGATCTTGTCTTGTTTCTCCTTTTCCTGACCAATCTTGACAAGTTTGGCTTCTATTTTTGCAATCTCTTCAACGATAGTGAGTTCTTCATCTCTGGTGAGCTGATCTGTCTGCTGCCGCCACTCAAGCTCTTCAACTCGGCGCATCATTCTTCGTTGGTCTGTTGAGGGACTACCCACAAGATTACTTCGCAGGTCACGAATTTCGTCATACAGACTTTTCAATTGTGCATGAATTGCAGTACGTCGGTCTTTTGCCTCAGAGATTTCCTTGTTTATCCTATCGCGTTCCTCACGCTCAGCTTTTACGGATTCAATTAGGCCTCGAACTTCTTTGTTATGTTCGTCACGAATTTCCTTGTACTCACGCATCTGAACACGATCGCGTTTTAGTACCTCGATTTCGTCACGAGCTTGCATTTTGAGCTCTCTGAGCTTTGCTCGGAGAAATTCAACATCTTCTAATTTAGCTTCGGCAGCTTCTGTCAAAGGTCATAAACCTCAGAATTTCGTTTTGCTAGCCCTGCTTGGCAGGACGGATTTCGACACCCAAAGGGTGTATGAACATGTGGGCACCCCGAGTGCTCTCTTAAAAGGTTTCTGCTAGAGACTGTGCAATTCGATTTGATATGTCAAAATCTGTTACTTGTTGGAGACCTACCCAACCAGGAGTGGCATTGGCTTCAAGGACCCACAAATTTCCATCGTTGTCGGGGATGATATCAACACCCACAAGAAAACCTTTGACTGATTTTGCAGCCCTGAGTGAGAGATCGGTCACATCGATTGTGTTTGGTTTTGGTACGCCCCCTGTGTGAATGTTTGTAGTGATTCCTTCACCCCCAACACGTCGCATTGATGTAATCATTTCATCATCCAAAACTAGAGCACGTATATCATATCCAGGACTCTTGACATACTCCTGTAAGAGATAAGCCCCTTTACCAAACATTTGACTGTGAAACTTCAGATAGTCATAGATATTCTCAAGGTCAAACTCACGTTCTATCAATTGTACTCCGAGACCACCAAAACCAGTGATTGGTTTTAAGACACAAGGGAAGTGTTTCCTCACAAAAGTCGCGGCATCATCAATTGATTCGGTGATCAGAGTTTCAGGTACAGGTAATCCTGATGAGATTAGTCGGCGCATGGTTTCCGCTTTATTCCTCATAAGAAGAATCGCAGAAACAGAGTTAACAACTCGGACTCCCATCTCAGTAAGTGCGGATAAAAGACCTACTCGATTGAAGAAAGTTCCAATATCATTAGCTCCAATATCTAGCACAAAAAGAAGTTGTAGTTTGGAAAGATCGATATTATCTTGGATAATCTCATGTTTGTCTGTACTTCCCAGTCGAGAAACCTTCCAAGGAATCACCTGCATGACTTCCACACCCAGATCACGAAAGGCTACTTCTATACCTTGAGCTCTTCGCGACCATGGATCAGAGGAGAATAGTCCAACTTGTGGCATTTTGTACAATCCCAACAGAATCACTCAATCTTAAACCATAACGAGGAGCTTTTATGTCCTCTCAATTTCCACACTCATATGAAACTGTTCACTGATGAGGAGATTGATGTCATCAATCAGAAGTTGTTAGGCAAGACAGGTAATTTCCTGATTGCGTTTCGCAATAAATATGGTCCAACACGATTGAAGCAACTTTGGACAGAGATGCTAGCAAAATTGGGACATCCAGTAAGATGTCTGAGTTGGTGGACAAGTGCTGGCACAATTGGTCTTCTTGAATGTGAAACAGAGAATGGACTCTCAGTCTTTGGACAATGGACACTAGATGACAATCATGAACTTCTCAGTGTGATGGAGATAAGTGCTGAGGATTTGGTTAACATTAGGGACGGGTTTGATTCTGGTTCAGTCACTTCAGATGCCATGAGGGCTTTGAGAATCGGGGAATCTGGAGGAGCAAAAGAATAGCTAATCCACAGTCAATGTCTTTGAGAGATTTCTTGGCAAATCAGGATTAATACCTAGATCGACTGAGAGAAAGTAGCTTAGAAGTTGGAGGGGAATAACATCTAAGATTGGATTCATGAGAACATCTGAATCAGGTACAATAAGGTAGTCAATCTTGTTATCCACATAGGGGGTGAGTGTTTCTTCAAGCTGTCCTACGATAATTGTGCGTCCACTGCGAGCTCGAACCTCATTGATGTGGTTGATAACCATCCACGAGTCTTCAGTGGTCGTCACAAAAATGACAGGATACTTGTTAGTAACAATACTGAGTGGACCATGTTTGAATTCTGAAGAATACATTCCTTCACAATGGTTGTAGCATATTTCCTTTATCTTGAGTGCTCCTTCGCGTGCAACACCATCAGTAAATCCATACCCTAAACAGTACAGATCATTTACACCCATCATTGTACGAGCAAGGTTCTTTGCGAGTATTCCAGTTCGGTCAATGGTTGTTTGAGTGAGTCGTGGTAGATCCCCACGGAGGCTATCAACGAATCTCTTTGCCTCTGAAGAATCTAATGTGCCATTTCTTTCTCCGAGTTTTGCAGCTAAATAAGCAAAGATGATACTCTGTGAATAATATGTCTTTGTAGCAGGAACACTCACTTCGTATCCACATGCCATAGGAATATACGAGTCTGCCTGAAACATTAGAGTGCTTCCGATTACATTGAGGACACCAAGACTCTTTCCGTGATTGTTATCTCTCGCAAGATTGAGTACATTCAGTATGTCTTTTGTTTCCCCACTTTGAGAAACCAAGATGCTTAGACTATCTTCAGTTAATGTGTTTCCATACATCTGTTCAAATTGACCACCAAGTGCATGGAACATTGGTAGACCTGCAAGTCGGTTGAAGTAGTAGGTTCCTAAAACGCTTGCATTGTAAGAAGAACCACAAGCGACAATGTAATGTCTTGAGGCATCTTCCAAGAGTTTGAACCATTCCTCATTCTTCTTGCCCTCTAGAATCCCAATAATATTCTGAGCAACTTTTGGTTGCTCATTGATTTCCTTGAGCATGAAATGGGGATAACCGCCCTTCTCAGCAGCTCGGACATCCACATCAGATATCTGTGGTGACCTTGCAAGTTGCTTTCCTTCCTCTATATTGTAAACCTTCACCTCGTCATGAGTGAGAACTAGCATCTCGCCGTCAGCTAAGTAAATGACATTATTCGTTAGAGGAAGAACTGAGGGGAGATCACTTGATACTATGGTTGCACCATCTGCAACTCCAGCTACTAGAGAGGAACCCATCTTGACAGCATAGATTTCACTCTCATCTGCACGACCTACAGCAAAGGCAAAAGCCCCTTTCAGATCTTGTGTTGAGAGCCTAACTGCCTCAAACATGTCCTGGGTTTCTTCAAAGTACTTATCAACAGCATGAACACAGAGTTCACCGTCATTTTCAGACCGCACAATATGTCCTGCATCAATCAGTTCCTGCTTGTACTCGACATAATTATGGATATTCCCATTATGTGCTCCATAGAATATTTCCTCACACCCAAAATGTGGTTGTGCGTTGATTTTAGTTGGAGCACCATATGTAGCCCATCGGAGCTGAGCAATACCCCTATCACCCTTCATTCCAGATAATCCAAGAAGTCGATCGACCTCATCAATTGTGCCAACATCTTTTCTTAGATCCACCTTGCCATCACGAACAGCAGCGACACCAACTGAGTCGTAACCTCGGTAGGTGAGCTTTCTACTGCATCTGACAAGAAGCTCGCCGATGCAATCACTATCAAAAGTGACTATTCCAGTGATTCCGCACAAGTTGCTCCTTCTCCTCAGGAACAACGTTTGTCATCTAGGTTTTGTAATTAAGAGTTGCGTAGGAGATACAAATGCACGAATGTTTTACCGAATAATATGAGAGTCGAAGACCTTTTATCACCGATTTCAAATGTCAGTTGGAGAGAGTTTAGAGGAGCCACAAATGGGTCGACAAAAGAGAATGGCATTGCTTCTTCATCCTTTTAGGCGTGAGCTCTATCAGGTTCTCTGTGAGAATCCGGGGACTTACCTTTTGGAGTTAGTTGATATTCTCTCATCACCACTTGGAACTCTTACTTGGCATCTCAGAATTTTAGAGCGAGAAGGACTCGTCAAATCAATCAAATTTGCAGGTAAACGTCTATACTATCCACGAATGTTGAGATCGCAAGAAGCAGAGATGGCTTACTTGACAATGAGGAGTGATACTGCTCAGAAGGTCTTTGCATTCGTTGTCAATAACGAGGGCTGCTATCAGGAACAGATGGCAGAGTCCCTTGGAGTACACCACGACACTGTCCGTTGGCATATCTCACGAATGGAAGAGGTGGGTCTAATCAAGGTCATACGTGAGGGCAGGAAAAAAAGACACTATTTGGATGACTTAGGAATCCTGTTGTTGAAAGGCAGTCTAAATACAATAACTGAGGCGTATGTTCTCTTTCTCGTAGAAAAACTAGAGGATGGATGTTTGAATCCGGAGATTCGGGAATCCACACCGGATCATGTAACTATCAGAATTGACTGTCCAGAACGGGGAAAAGATTGTTTCGTTACAATTAATCTAACAGATTGGGAATTCCAGTTTATTGACGATGATGGAGCAGAAACAGAGATCAAACCTGAGCAAGCTGAACATGTGGAAGTAAAGGAATAGCAGAGAAGATCATGCCGCACCGTCAAGAAGTAAACGGATCCTTTGAGCTATTTCATCAGGATTAGGTCCAGGACAAACAACAGCAAGGAGACGCGATTCATCAACCCTTGTAATCATAAGTCTCAATCCTTCGGTATCAATGGAGATTGTGTTAGTTACTTCAGAGTAAGTCAAACCATTCGCAAAGAGAGACCCAGCAAGTGCTGCCACTTCAACCTCATCTTTGAAGCCTACTGAACCTAAAGGCAATCCTTCAATTGTGAGCAATACTCCTTGTGTGACTTCTGGTATTTCTTCAACTATTGTCCCAAGGATTGTCTGCTTTCCAAATGCAAACGTGGAACCCATTACAAGCTCCATTCGAGTCGCCAAGGACTGAAATGCGGGTATTAAAGATTCCAGGTTCAGTCCAGCGTCATCAGCTCGTGAAATGATAACAACAAGATGATAATGTGGTTGTATAATAGTCAAAATTCTCTCAATGGTTGTAGTATGGATTAGATGTGTAGGACCAGTTGATTTTAGGTGGGAAAGAGCTGAAGCTCCACCCCAGACTAGCGCAGAAGAAACAGTTGCTACTATCCTATGATCCACATCTCCTTCGCGTGCTACAGCTGCGACAACGACGCCCTCTTTTGTGCATAATACAGCATTCTTCACAGATCTGTGCACATTGAGGGTCTCTTCCAGAAGAGACGCAACTTCTCCAAGTGTTTCTCCTGGCATCGCATACACCAGCGTTCTCTACGCGTGTTCAGGCATACGTCCGTATTTATAACTGATGCTTTTTTTGGTAGCAACTACGAAAAATACTGAGAGAACCGTTCTTGGATGGTAACCTTCTCAGAGCAACAAGTTTAAATCGATGGTCAAAAGCATCGAGGCTAACGACCTTGGAGGCATGATTTTGAGCTCAAGGCCAGGCATCATATCATCCGTTATCATTGTGATAGTAGTATTTTCTGCTGTAGGTGGATATGTCTTTCTAACCAATCAGTATGTACCCTCTAACATCGCTGTTGTGGTTTTAGATCCAGGATTTGGAGACAGGAGTATGGCAGACCAAGTATATGAGGGCTTGCAAGAAGTTGAAGTTGTTGTCAGCTATGATTTTCGCATTGCTGATACTGCTGAGGATGCAAGAAATATCATGGAAAGCATTGCTGCTGGAGGACAACACGACCTAATTGTCGCCATAGGTGCCGCATTATCTGGTGCTGTCACTGATGCTGCAGGCAACTATCCGAATCAAAGATTTGGGTTGATTGGAGGAACCCCATCATTAGCACTAGACAACGTCGTTTCTGCAACGTTTGCACAACATGAAGCGGCATTCCTAGCTGGGGCTATTGCAGCATTCTTAGCCACAGGCAATGTGAATAGAAGTGGTATTGTTGGAGTTCTAGGTTCTGTTGAGGAAGACCAAACAGTTGAAGGGTTGATTGCAGGTTTCTTACATGGTCTTGATCATGCAAACACTACATATAATCTAGGTGTAAGATTACTCCCAATAGACTATGTTGACTCTTATAACGACTCTGAAACCGCATTCTTAAAGACATATAGTATATTCAATCCGTTAACAAACAATGCTACCGTGCTTTTTGCTCCAGTACGAGCAAGTATAATGGGAGTCAGAATGGCAATGGAGCAGGCAAATTCCTCGTGGTTCTCGGATATAACTGGTCGAGAACCCTTTGTAATAGCTGCAGAAGGTAATCAGGATTATCTAGGCAATCCAGATATTGATATTAGAACTGGCCCGTCGTGGATAGTGGCAAGTGTAGTACCTCGTTCAGATCTGGCAGTTGCCCATATTATCAATGCAACTCTATGGGATGATTTCCCAGAGGGTGTATCATATAACTATAATTTAGTGAATATGGGTGTTGGATTATCAGATCTTCATGAATTCAGAGATGCAAGTTGGGTCACAAACTTCATGCTAAATATAACCGCTGATTATGAAACTGCAATTGTAAACGGATCAATTGTTGTTGACAGTGTTCTATCCTAACTGATGGTCGTTTTTATGGGGGGTTTCCAAGACCCCCACATTTACTCTTTCTGTTCATGTCCTTATCAGGTGGTCATTATAATGAATGTTGCAAGAAACATAATTCGAATAGCCCGACATGGGGAAGCATTAAAGAGAGTTGAGCGAACAGGATGGGCACTTGCTGGCGTAAGTAGCGCACGCTCTGAATCTGTCGGAGAGCATTCATATGGAACAGCCCTATTATCAATCTTAATTGCCAAATCTCTGGTTGATAATGGGAAAAGTGTTGACCTCAATAAGGTTGCATCTATTGCGTTGATTCATGATCTTCCGGAATCTCTCACATCAGATATTCCACTTGCATTCACTCAACTTGGAGGAGAAGGAACGTCTAGAATCAAGAAAGAAGTAGAAAAAGAAGCAATCTCTCACATCGCACAAAATAGTTACAAGAAATGGTTCCAAACGATTTGGTTAGACTTGGAGAAGCAAGAGAGTATCGAAAGTAAGATTGTAGCAGGGGCAGATATCCTCGATATGCTAATCCATGCTGTTGCACTTGAGAAATCTGGTGTGGCTCCCGAGATTCTTGACCAGTTTTTCCTCACAAGTCAGCAAAGAATTGATCAATTGAAAATCATGATTATCAAGGATATCTTTTGGGAACTCTATCGAGAACATTGTGAAATTGCTGAAAGGATGAAAAGTGGAATTCAGAAGATATCTCGAGTTGATTAACCTATTACAGTTTCAAATCTCGTTTCAAACCAGCTGCGATTGTTCTGGCAACTCGAATGGGTTCAGGAATTTTTCCATCAATGGTAAACTGGTCAACCAACCGTTTCGCACGCGAGAAACCAATTCCCGCAGTAGATAGAAATAATGTATGTTCCGTATCCAGCTGTATAGATTTGCGTTCACCAGCGACCTTCAGCAGTTTGGCGCGGGTTTCCCAATCATCTGGAAAATATTCCTTAAGATACTTCTCAATCCCCTCAGATGGATGATAAGATACGCAGATAACTGGTATCTCAGTCTTTTCATTGAGCTTGGTAATATCGATGATGTTGAACCATGATACAACACTTCCGCCTAAAATCCAAGCACGTACATCCTTTCTGTTCAAACGAGTGAAAAGATCGACTAGTTGTGTTGTAGAATCCTTTCCACCTATTTTGGGACTACAAATCCCAAATCCATCAATTCTGAGGTCACCGCGCATAACAACTCCAACCATGGCGCTCCTTTCATCTGTCTTGTCAAAGCTCTCCGCAACCCCTAGGACTCTTACTCCTTTTTTCCAACCGACCGTAGAATCATTCTCTTCAATAGGAGTAATTGTATATTTGATATCCAAAGTACAAACCTTCTATTCGATATATCAACACAAGTCTTTAGGAGTGATAAGCCTATCAATTTGTAGTATCAAAAGCAACTGCCATCAACTAATGGTAGATTAACAACTGAATGGCTGCGAAAAACAACTCACCAACTAAACTTTATTAATGCGCATTTCCAAGGCACATTTGTCCTGCCAGAGAGTGGGATAGGAGTGGTGACGCCATGTTCGATCCTAGCTTCGAAGAACTTCAGGGGAAGCTTAGGCAGATTATGGAAGAAGCCACTGCACTTACTGCGGGTATCAGAGCTTGGATGCTTTTATCAAAAGAAGGGCTTCCAATTGCATCTGCTGTCCCACAAGGCCTTGAAGAGGCTGAGATCGCAGCTATGGCAGCCTCAATCCTTGGAGTAGCTGACCTTGCGGCTGAAAGAATGGATCAAGGCATCCTTGAAGAAATACTCATGACAAATGAAAAGGGACTCATGATAATGAAAAGCGCTGGAGAGAAGGCGATTCTTGTTCTTGCAGCCAGTAAAGGAATAAAGACTGGACTTTTGGTATACGCTGCAAATACAGCAGTAGAGAAGATTTCACCTCTACTCTAGTCAGGAAAATATGTGTAGAAGCCAATATGTAGCCCTCTGGACAATTTTCCAATTTTGTTCTGAACGATATTTATTCATCAATGCCCAATTGTCAAGGAAGAAATTACTGCCTGCAGCAACAATTCGACCACCATTGGTGTTCTCCAATGAAACCATTACAGTTTTGTTTACGGAAAAGACTGTGCCATTTGAGAGAGTTATGAAAACATCAGTCCAGGCAATCTCTTGAGTATTACCAGTATAATTTAGAGAACACCCATTATAATCAAATGAGTCAACTGTTCGTGTTATGAAATGGTCGTGCATTTTAGTAATCAGTTCAGTTGAAATCTGGTCGTTTATGGTGATGGTGATTACTGGGATATGATCGTTATTTAGTGTAATATTGAAGAGATTGAATAATTTGTTTGCATTATAATGGTCAATGCTTGAGTTTGTAAGAGCGGTTAAGAATAGACTTCCTCCTTGAGCAAAATAACTTCCATATGCTGAGAGTTCAGAGAGAGAATATGTGTACAATCCTATTTTTGAAATTGAATATCCATCATCATTGACAATACTGCTCCAAGCACATGGATCAAGTACAAAAACAACATCATATGATGAGAGAACATCCAGAGTTATATTTTCAGAATATCTTAATTCATCCACAGCAATACCAAAATCTGTCAGTGTTCGATACAACTCTCGAAATTGACCGAAACTCGAATCGATTGCCCACGGAGTATGACTGATATCAAAAGCAATTGTTCTGTAAGGTACTAGAATGTCGAAATTTAGCTCAAATCGAATATTTGGATACCCAGAAGCATACAGTGAAACTGAAGCTTCAAGATTGGTCAGCGAAATGGAGGAAATGACTTTCAAATCAACAATGAACATATTCGTTTGATTGACGTACACTGATGTAGGCCCTCGTAACCATTGATTATCATTGCCTCGATATACTAGGCTAAATGTAACATTACTACTACTGAAAATCGAAATAGGAATTTTCGTAGTATGGTTTGCGAAGTATCTTTCAAATGAGAAAGGGCTCTCGGTGGGATTTATTGAAACGAGAAGGGGCAAGTCATTGGCTTTCTGAGCATTGTCGATATATAGAAGAACCTTTTCCAGATCAAATAAGCCCGCACCAACCTCCCACTCTTCATAGGGGAGTTTTGAAGCACTCACCATAATAGCGGCCTTAATCATTCCAGGGGTCCATTTCCACCCATTAGAAAGACAATGAATGATAATCCTTGCAACACCAGCAGTAATGACGGGGGCAGCAAAACTTGTTCCAACAACAGTCCGGCCATTATTTTGGAAGTAACCGCGAGCGGCTATGTCTGGTTTCATGATGCGGTTTCTCAAAGGACCAAGAGCTGAAAATGAATAGAGAGAGCCCAAATCATCAACTGCAGCCACAGCAATTACTTCGGGATAAATAGCTGGAGACTCAATAGAACTACCAGATACACCGTCCTGACCTCCATTACCTGCTGCTGCAACTATTGACACACCACGCTCAAAAGCCCATCGAATA
This sequence comes from Candidatus Thorarchaeota archaeon, assembly GCA_016839345.1. The sequence goes on from JAEOUL010000325.1 coordinate 10,330, forward strand.
GCATTCCCTATGAAATCCTCAGAGATTGGAGAAACACCTAGGCTTAGGTTGATGACGCTGCAATTCTCCTCAAGGACAGCCCATCTGATAGCTTCAACAATCGCAAGAGGAGTGGCAAAATCATCTTCGCCAACAACTTTTGCATTCACAATTGCAGAGTCCGGTGCTTCAGATGCTATGATTTTAGCAATATACGTTCCATGTGGAATTCCCCCTGGATTACTATCGGAGGTTAGGTTATCGTCTTTAGGGTAGCCAAATGTTGTATTTGCGAAACTTCTACTTGCCGCCACTCGTGATTCCAATTCCGGATCAACATTTATTCCTGAATCAATGACAGCAACACGGACTTGAAGGGTAGGTTCTGTAAATGAAGGTGGAATTATGTAGAGTACTGTAAAACTAGCTATGGTAAAAATTGTGATAATGAGTAGAACAGTGCCCCTACGTTTTATAGGTTCCCTATCTTCATACACAACCATTCTATCAACTCAAAGGCATATTCTCTAGTATGCAATCAGCAAGGCTAGTACCTCATAAAGTCTGTTGAAAAGAGCAATGCATTTGCTTCATTAAACCAAATGCTTAATTTCCTTCTAATTCTCGAAAATTTGAGGTTACAACTATTGGTTATGGATGACCCCGATGCATTTGAACTCGAGGAAGCAGAAGGTATTGGTATTTTTGAACCAGGGTCTCACCTTGAGAGAGCCGAAGTGAAAGGTCAGATATTGAGTGTTCTCGGACTCACTGCCCTCGGAATTATACTAATGATTGTTATCACAACCATTCTCATGATTCCGATGATGATGTATACGGATCTCATCTATGTAAACCCATATACATCCGAGGTGTACATTGACCCAAACGCAATACTCATTCTAACAGTTGCGGAGATAGTCTTTGTAGTTCCGCCCATTTACTATATTCGAAAACGCGGTCTGCCAATATCCTCGATTGGAATTAAGAATATGCTATCAGGAATTGATATAGGACTTGGATTTATCATTGGTGTCTTTATGATTGGAGCCAACATTGCAGTGAGTTGGTTTATCACTAGTATAATTGGTCCAGTATCTACGGGTGAGGAGTTACTTTTGGCGAGAAATCCAGTTGAACTAATAATGTGGATTCTAGTGATGTTTATTCTAGTTGGTTTCACTGAAGAGGTTCTATTTCGTGGATTTCTACAAAGACGTATGGAGATGTATTTCAGAAGTCAAGGAGTTTCGAGTTATAGAATTCAGGCACTGGTGATTTCAAGCTTCATATTCGCATTAATTCACTTAGATATAATTGGTCTTCCAATAAGGTTCATCCTTGGACTATTTCTTGGAGACTTGGCTCAGAGAAGAAATTACAACATTGTAGGCCCATCAATTGCACATGGATTCAATAATTCAATGTTGATTATCTTCGCAAGTCTGGGATTTTAGAAGGAGGGAGGGATCTGATTCAGATTCAGATCCCACTTAAGCTGGTACGAATATGAAGGCATAAAATAGCGAAATTCATGCTTCGTACTTGAAAGCCACCCTGATATTAGCCCGGAAAGCAACTATTTTGTTGTCCACAACCTTACAGGTAAAGTGATCAACATCAATTCCGACAATACCTCGGACACTCTTCGCTGCGACTGACAGGGCATTCTTGCAGGCTTCTTCCCAGCTACTAGGTGACTCTCCAATAAGTTCGATTACTTTTACAACACTCATAGATTATCAGACCTCCGATTCCGAGGTATTTACTTCAAGGCTTAAGGGTCTTGCTTTGAAATTATTTGGACAGGCTTCTAGGCTAGAGTCTTCTTTCTCACAAAGATAAGCCAGGCTATGAGAAGGAAAATCAGTGACATGATGAGAATGATATTAATCTCATCAATGAATTCTATTACATCTACACCTTTGAAAGCTGTGTCGGTCATCATTACTCGACCCAGATTAAGTGGATAGAAATCATCCACAAGGCCGACATCAATAAAGCCCGTTCCCACAATAACTGAACCAAAGAGTAAGAAGAGGAATGATTGATTGGCTTGAAGGCGTGTTGTTACAACAGTGGAAATCAAGACACCAAGAGAAGCCCCTGAAAAGGACATCAAGGCAAGAACAAAGTTGAGAATATGGTAGACACTCCAAGCGTCGATATTGAAGAGTAGTTGCCAGAGAATGAGTAGAAATTGGGTCTGCAACATGCCAACCACAAAATATGCAAAAACTTTGGCAATTATAGCTTCCATCTTTGTTGCAGGTGTTAAAAGCATTCGATTGAGTGGTATATCTCCAACGATTGCTTGGGCGGCAGTAGCTGCTACTGCAATAAATACAGCAAATACAATCATAAAGACACCAAAAGTTGCCTCAAAACCTCCTCCACCAGGAGGTTGAAACTCAGACACCATTTCTGTCGCAATCTCTCTCTGAGACCAGCCATGGTCTAGGCGGAACAAGTGTACTACACGATTGAACGTGGAGGAAACTGACATCTGAGCTTCAAGGTCTGTACTGCTTACATGAATATCAACAAAAGCAGGAATGTCGCCTGTGATATTCCCTTCAAAACCATAGGGTATAACAACATAGGCCTTGACTCTGTCGAAGTACAATGCGTCTAAGGCATCTACTTCCTCGTCAAAAATCTGGACAATAAAATCAGGACTATTTTCTAAATACCAAGTAAAATTAGCTGAAAGATCTTCATCAGGAAATGTATCAGTCGGATCGAGATCAACAACACCCAGTCGTATTGCGTCGGGGCTCTTACCGGTTTCAGGTATGATTGTTAATGGACTAGGATTTGTCGCAATGTACATAGTTGCCATAATCATCGTAGGTAGTATGAAAATCAGAAGAAGAGCGAACCTGTCATTTTGGATTAGCTTCAGCTCCTTTAGAAACATAGACCTAATTCGCCAAATCTTCGTGTTCTTCTTTGTGCCTACCTTAGACAACAGTCATTCACCCGAGTTCTCAGTCTGGTTTTTGACTAGGAGCCTTTTATGGGTTTTCTGCGGGCTTATTTCAATAAGACCTAGAACCTCAGCGCTCATTAACAAGTATAAAATCTTGGTACCTGAATTACCCCAATTTGTAGCGTGCTCCCGTACTTGTTTTGTGGTCATCCTCTCTCCATGATTATACAATTTTCCTAGAATTCTCTGAATTACAAGATCACTAAATGGAAAAACAGAGAAATCTCCCAGACCTGCAATCATTAACACGTTCACTGTCCAATCACCAATACCCTTGATTGGTTTTAATTCAGCTAGAACCCTTTCATGAGAAACTCCAATAAGCGAATCAATATCCAGACTCCCTTCAGCTACAAGATTAGCAGCACCATGGATATATTCAGCCTTGTATCCAAAACCAAATTCACGTAGATTCTTCTGACCAATTGATGCTAGCATAGTAGCATCTGGAAAATAATACCATGATTGATTCTCAAATGTGATTGGTTCAGATAGTCCAAGAACCATTCTCTTCGTGAAGACATTTGCAGCTTTGTAGGAAACCTGTTGTTGGATAATTGTCTTGATTATCGCTTCGTATGGAGTCGGTGACATGTAGGGTTTAATACCAGACAATCTAGGAACAAGATGTGATATCGCTGGATCCTCGCTCATCAGTGTTAATGCATCACTAAAATTAATACTAAGCCCGAGTGTTCTCTCTACTAACTTCTTTAAATCACTTCGACATTTGCTTGACTCGGAATATCTAACTCTGAGAGCTCCGCCAGGTGCCTTCTGGTTTATGATTAAGGCTACCAATTCATTTTCCAAATGGTATGCCCGCCCAAAGAATCCATCACCAGTTTGTTCAGGAACTGGTTGAATATCAGGATAAATCCAAGAATGTATAGAGGAGAGTAAATCATACCCATCTGGGACTTCCATTCGAAACGACAAAGCGACTCAGGAGATTTACAGAACATCACTGTTATAACAACAACGAAAGGTTTGGAAAAAGAGGTCTAGTTGTGAATACATCAACTTCGAGATTGGATTCGTATCTGGTTAGAATGCTCTTAATGGTTCTAGCTGTTGTATTATTGAATCTCGGCTTCTTTTTCATCTTAGCATTCTTCGCTCCATTAGTTGCAGGACTTGTTGTTGGATTCTTTATTGAGAAGTCAAAAATTGGGACTTTCATTGGATTTGTAGGAGCCCTGATCAGTTATACTATAATATTGTTGATAACAGAATACCTAACTGGATTCACAACAGATTTTCTTACTCTAGTTTCCGCTATATTACTCATGGCTCTTATTGGTGCACTTGGGGGAATAATGGGAGCACAGATACGATCACGTACAAAATAGATCAAGTGTCTACGATAATTAATCCCGGAGTATAGTTTGCATTGGGACCATCAGTTGTACTCCGAAGTGGATTACCAAATAATACCCATTCTACAACTGAAACCGCTTGGTCTAGAGTAAAGGTTGTGGTTTCTCCCTTTCTCACATTTTCAATCTCTGTCAATATTTTAGAATCAAGGTTTTGAGTTAGAACTTTGTCAACTGCAATCTTTACCTCACCAATCAATTCGTGTGAGTCGAGTTCATCAAGAAAACCAAATTTCCAGCCATCACAATAAGGACACATTTTCCAATCATCAAATGGTTCTACATTATTCATAGTATCCAAAGTTGCTCCTATATAACAAGCCCCTTGGTTTAGGAAAGCCTTCAAGAGTGGACCCTCTTGAGCAGTACTACATGCCTCTGAGTATATCACAGGATATCCTTCAAATTTGATTGCTGCAGCCTGTCTATGACTGAGAATGACTGAGTTATGAGTTGCCCAACGATCAGGTGTACCATGTATCCTTGATGAAAAAACACCATCAGAGAATTGAAGAATAAACTCACTCACAGAAAGAAGCTTGGTTTCATCCTTTGTAAACCGGTTTAAAACTTCTACATCGAATCCTAACGCCGCGAGCCCCTTCACATGTCTGTCAGACCTCTCTGGTTGGCTGTCAAAAACAATTGCGATGTTACTATCAATGATGAAGGGGTCCATGTGGTACAAGACTGTTTCAGGAGGACCGAAGATTCGGCCAATTGGAAATTCTGGAATAGAGTCACCATCAAGATCTTGTAGAAACCAATCAGTGAAAGCATAAGCATTCTGGTAGGAAATCTGAGTTGATGGAAGCTCTTTGTTATTCCCAATTAGGAGAACTCCTCTGTGAAAGGAAGGATCATAGTTTTCTCGGATAGATTTCTGAGTAAGAACCCATGATCGCCCCTTCTCAGCAATGAAATCACTGCCTAGCTCCTTAGCCTTAGCTTCATATTTAGAAATCCTGTTGTCACCTACCCTACCTGCAACTACGAGCATACGTTTCAGAACATCACGTTTCATTCGGCCAACATCAAATTGGAGATCTTCTTTTGACCTCTCTTTCCTGAAGAATTTCCGAATCTCATTGATTGAGCCTAGACTACTCTTTCTGATTACATTCATTACAGATGGGTTTGCATCAAAACTGATAATTACTGTTACTACGGTAGCCACTGTCTGCAAGAAGAAAGGAAATATCAAGACTATGAACTCAAGAATCAAGGTAATTTCACTAGATCTAGATGGGGTTCTCTATGATGGGCATTATGCAGCTATAGCTGTTGCTGAACAGTTAGGACTAGGTAATCAATTTGCAGATTTAATTCAAAGAATGCAAGATGAAGGAATGAGTCTAAGAGAGTCAGTGGTTGAAGGGTCAAAATTATGGAAAGGTGTTGCAGTTGACAAGTCCTATGATTATCTGGTTGATTCGTTGCCGCTCATGAGGGGTGCTAATGAAACAGTGACATCGTTGAAGAATTGGGGTTATGAAGTTGGATGCATCTCAAGTGGAGTAAGTCAATTCTTCATGGCACCTTTCAAAAGGAGATTAAATCTAGATTTCACGTATTCCAATACTCTAGGGTCAACGGATGGAGTACATGATGGAAGAACTGAGTATATTATGGATGGCCCAGAAAAGGCCGCGAGAATATTGAAACATATCGAGGATAATGGTTATTCAAAGGATTGCATTGCTAGCGTAGGGAATGGAACTAATGACATAGACTTGTTTAAGATATCTGCATTTAGCATTGCGTATAATCCTCTATTCAAGACCGTAAGTGATGCAGCATCAGTGACTATTAATTCAAAGGATTTGCGGTCGATATTGCCTTATTTCGAGAGATCTTAATCTAGTATATTGTGAAATGCAGATTTGATATGTTCCTTATCCTCATACGTTAGACTTGGATGTACTGGAATATCAAAATGCCTGAGTCCAATTTCTTCAGAAACAGGAAGAGTTAGAGCTGAATAGTCGGGATAGTCTACAAATTTTGCCCAACGCCAGTTCTGAATTTTAAGATATGTATCTTGTTTGTGACAAGGTAGTGCATAAACTGCCCGAGATCCTACTCCCTCTTCTCTCAATGCTTTGACAATTCCATCTCGATCAAGTTTGTTTGAATAAAGACGCGGAACATATAGATGGTAAGCTGACTTGAATCCAGGTTCTTCAATCTGCGGTTTTATCGAATCAAATTCTGAAAAGAAGTCATTGTATTCCTGTGCATTTTTTCTTCGCTCTTTTACAGATTCAGGCAATCTCTTCAGTTGCTCGATTCCAATAGCTGAAACAATGTCCATCATTCGATTGTTGTACCCTATCCGGAAATGACTGTAACCACCTTCTTTACCTCGCCCATGATTCTTGATCATGAGCATTTTGTCGTAGATTTCTTCATTATTAGTAGTTACCATGCCGCCTTCACCGGTCATGAGATTCTTCGTGGCATAGAATGAAAATGTTGCAGCATCTCCAAAAGATCCAGCTTTCTTTCCATCTATCTCTCCACCATGAGCTTGACAAGCATCTTCCAACACGAGTAGGTTGTGAGATTCAGCAATTTCGAGTATGTGTTTCATATCAGCAGGTAGTCCGAAAATATGCACTGGCATTATTGCCCTAGTTTTCTCAGTGATTGCATCAGCAATCAGCTCTGGATCAATATTGTAAGTATCAGGGTTGATATCAACAAAGACAGGGATAGCCCCCATCATTGAAATTGAGTTAGCAGAAGCAATGAAGGTGAATGGTGAAGTAATCACTTCATCTCCTGGTTGAATGCCCATAGCTTCTAATGCAGTACTTAATGCAGTAGTACCATTAGAAGTGACCGTAGCGAACTTTGTACCAATGTAGTCAGAAAACTGCTTTTCAAACTCTCGAGAAATTTTTCCTTCTGCCAACATACCAGATTCAAGAACTCGGGTCACAGCTTCTTTTTCTTCATCACCGATTATTGGTTTCGCGAATGGAATCATACCAAGTCACAAAAAGGAGTGGAAAACATCCTAGTTAAAACGCTTTGGCATGGTGAAAACTTGTACTGCCTACACATCTTGCTCAGAGCTTGGTTCAAGATCCTTTTCGGTTTCGCGATAGAATGCAGTTCTTCGACGATTTTCAATCAGCCCCACAATGCCAACTGAGGCACTCATTGCTGCCAGTGCCACGAGCATGTACAATAGATTGGCAAGATAGAAAATTATTGCTAGAGCAAGTCCGCTCAGAAATCCAGTTGAAGCTCTGACAAAATTGGTTGTCTTTCGTGGTGTCAATCTCTGGCTCATCCAATCGACTATTGTAGTGAAACCGAGAGCAACAGAAATGAAGAACCATAGCCAGTCAGGTGTCAGTTGGATTCGAAAGAGGAAGAGTGTCAGAAGTCCAAGACCCAGACCACCATATATTCCAGTACAACGTCCGCAGAAGTAAAGAGATCTTCCAAAGATGGTAACTCGAAGACAATGCCCGTACATAGATGGAGGATGATGAGAAAGAAGCATGTGAAGTCCATCAGTAACATTGCTTGAACTAGTCATTTCTTCGAATAGTAGTTCATCATATTCTCTCGCTTGTACTTCTTCTTCGTTCACATCGAACACGGCTAAGCTCTTTCTGAAAGCTATCTTAAAACCTATCGTATGCAGGAAGAAAATGGTTTTCTTAAACAGTCTTTTGAAAATATGATAAATCAACTAAAAACATAATTCGATGAACGCATATATCTTTGGAATCACGAGACTGTAAGAAACTGCGTTTTTCAGCCATTCTAGGAAAATAAGACGAACTGCAAGGAAAAACATAACGAGAACGTGTTCTTTAATCAAAGAAGATCTCTTCGACCACTGACAAAAAAGCAATTAAAGATGGTAGGTTTGATGTAATTACTCAGAACGTCAGAAAGTCCTTGACATTGTAAGCGTACACAGAACTTAGTATTGTTTTAGTAAAGAAATTAAAGGCATGATTAAAATGATAGAGGGGTACAATAGAGATACATTAGTGAAATCAATTCAAAAGAAGAAATTTGGTGAGCTTGAGAAGTTTGCTCTTGATAATGCCGGAAACATGAAAATATTCAAACTACGAGAAGTACTTGCGAGATTTGATCCAGTTCATTTGACAATGTATATGATTGGTGTGTGTGGAAGAAGAATCAAGGTGAAACTCAACACCTTCGATTTTCCCGATGGAGAACACAGAGTTGGAATTGAGTTTATTGAAGTATTGAAATGGGACGAATGAAATATCAGTGGTATCATAGATAGGAAAAGAACTAAAACTGGTACATAGTGTTCCAACAAACATTGGAGTACTACGAGATGACCCAAGACTTACTAGAACTAATGCGAGAGAGACTTGCAATTGGACTTGAACGAGAGAAAACAATTGAAGCCATCACAGGATGGGAACGAACAGCACAACTAACCTTGAAGGAAGGACCTGTATACCACTTCATTGTAAAAGACAACACCATCACACTTCATGAAGGACCCTTAGATAATCCAGACATGAGGATTCAGAGTGATGAAGAAACAATAAGGAAGCTGTTTCTCGAAGAAATGAGTGCAGCATCGGCTATTTTCAAACGAAAGTTGAAGGTGAAAGGATCATTCACCGATTTAACAAAATTGAAGCACATTTTCTAAAACTAGGAGGAGAATGAGTTTTAATGAGTGGGAAGTTGATTAAGGAACTTGAAACAATTGTTGGTTCAGAATTTGTATCAACAAGGGCAGATGTTTTGTTGACGTATTCGCAAACAGCTTCAATGGCAATCGAACCTGTTATTCCGATAGCTGTTGTTCGTCCGGGAAATACAGCAGAAGTTTCCCAAATACTGAAAATCACAAACAGGCA
>JAEOUL010000326.1 GCA_016839345.1 Candidatus Thorarchaeota archaeon
GCTCTATCATTCTGGTCTATTCGATAACAGACAGGGAATCATTTGATGATACAACCAAATGGCTCGTTGAAGCATATAGACATCTTGGAGAACTTCCACCAACAGCAATTATCGCAAACAAGATAGATCTTCGACATGTAGACTCTATGGAGAATACAGTATCAACAAAAGAGGGACTAGATTTTGTGGAATACTTCAAGCAGAAACTAAATGTTCCTGCATTCTTTATGGAAACAAGTGCTAGGACTGGAGAGAACATTCAGGTGACTTTTCACAAGCTGCTTGACATGATGATCAAAACCGGTTTTGGTAAATGATTAGCGATTTTCACATTTTTTTCCGGTTGAAATAGTATTAAAAATACTAGGACATTGACCAACAAAAATATGCAGGAGTTTCCAAGATGAGTTTCACAACCCCGGGCGGAGGAACTTTCAAAATAGTTCTCATTGGAGACCCTGCTGTAGGCAAGACTAGCGTGCGTCGTAAGTATCTGGGTGAAGGATTTATCTCAAGCCATATAGCAACCTTGGGAGTTGATTTCGCCCAAAAGTACGTTCATTATAATGGTGAAACTCACAGGCTTATTATCTGGGATTTGGCTGGGCAAAAGGGTTTTGAGAGTATTCGGAGGCATTATTACCAGGGCAGCAGTTCCCTAATTTTCGTTTATTCTATCATCAATCCCGAATCATTTGAAAATGCTTCTCGTTGGTTTGTTGAAACTTACAGATATCTTGGAAAAGTTCCACCTACAGCAATAATCGGAAACAAAGTGGATCTCAAGCCGGATTATCGTGAGCAGGATATTGTTCCTACAGATGCTGGGCGCGAGTTCACTGAATACTTCACTGATAAGCTTGGAGTCCCTGCAGTATTTGGCGAAACTTCAGCAAAGACAGGAGAGTACATTCAAGAAGCCTTCACTGACCTTGTAAGGATGATGACTGAAGAAGCTGGAATCTAAGATTCTTCCTCATTCTCCTCAATCACCTTTCTACTTCTCCAAAAATTCAAGATACTCTCCCAGATAGAACCAGTATTTGCTTCTGAAACTCTACACGAGCTACAGAAGACTGATTCTATAGATTCTTGATCTTCTAGAGTTTGTCCACAAGACTGACAGACCTTCATCGAACTGAACCAAATAGCAAATTGCAGTTCTTAATAATAAGAGAAGCCATCAACGCAGCCGGAACTTGATTTTGAGATATTACGTGAAACGTCTGAATATTAAGTCACTGATACGTTTCTGCAGTAGCTGAGGTGAAACGGGAATGCGACCAGCTAGGTCTGAATTGATTAACAAAATACTCATGGCATTGGATAAGCAACCATCTTCAATTTATGACATACTCTATTCTCTTACCGATTTTGAAGATCCCAGGCGAACAAGATTGCCAAAACTTCTGAAATCAATGGAAAAGGATGGGCTTATTACGAGTGCACTCCAACCAGGACCTCTTGGACCTTATCGGCGCGTATATGAAATTGGACCGAAAGCTGAAGCTTACATGAGACGAAACCTGAAGAGTGGTATTGAAACTATCCTACATTTCTACGATTCATACCGGAAATCAAATCCAAGAAAGCTATACGACTTTCCATCCGAACTAAAGATACGAAAAACCAAGGGATGTATTCTCTTTGCAGCATTTCCAAGTATAACTTCAGATGATTTGAGTGTAATCCGCGATTTACTTCAGACATATGACGAATCAACGATTTCAATCTTGGGTGAAGACAGAATGCTATGTAAAACAGGTATAAAATATGACTCAGTTGGAGAGGATATCACTAATTTTAAGGCTGATAATCAGATGTTCTCAGAGATATTCTTCAATGGAATACCACAGAGAGAAGAATTATCTAAATGTCTTTCAGAGTGCAAGAGGGTAATGTCGCGCAGCGGAGTTCTAAGAATACAAGTGCAATATGCATTTTTTGATGAACCCACTAAACCAACTCTTGGTGAATTCATCCAAACAACTTCAGCTAGTCTTTTTCCTGAAATTGGAATCGTTGAGGGTAACGAGATTAAACGAAATCTTGAGAACAATTTCTGCAAGAGCGGAGTTTATGAAACATGTTTGGGGGAAGTGGTCTTCTGGGCAAGGAAGGGATAATAGACATTTGGACCATTTGTGTAGACAATACTCAGAGCAAAAGAAATATGGACTAGCGTCTAGATGTTTAATTTGAATGGTCTCTCGTGGTTAATAAAATGGATGAGAAACTATCTAAAATCCAAGCCCTTGTAAATAACGAGAATGTCAGTTCAACACTGATAATCGCAGGCAGATTGGGTGTTACACCTGAAGAGGCAATTACTCTCTTGAAAAAAGCTCTGGATTCTGGAAAGATACAAGGATCATTAACTGAAGACGGTTCTAGATTTTATAAAAGCGATGTCAAACTTTCGGATGCACCAGTAATTCCAACTGTGGATGAAGAACCCGGTTTTATGAAATTCAATACACGCCCTGGAATCATATCCTCAGTTCTTGGTTTCATTGTGATTGCTTGTGGCGCAACTGTGTATATCTTAGCTATCGACATAGTTGAACAAGACTTCGGAGTTGTATTGATCTTTTTTGGTTTAGTAATTCTCATTGTAGGTCTATACTATCTAGCTCAACGTAAAACGCCTGCATAGCCCAATAGCACTCCTTAAGTAGTAGTCTGATTGCCGGGCGGCTATCGGAATGAAAAACGATGCAGGAGATGATTATGGATGCAATCCTCATTGCATTATATGCCATAGGTGTGGGTACTATTTCATCAATGGTAGGCATCGGAGGCGGAATATTCAACACTCCTCTCCTAATGCTTGTCTTCTTGCTAAGTGAGCAATTCGCACCTGCAACTGCACTTGTCGCTGCTTTGTTCCTTGCAATAGCCAGTAGTATTGCTTATTGGCGACAAAATCCGCGTCCAATAATCCCTAAGGCTGGTCTCTTTCTAGCAATCACAACTGTTCCTGGATCTCTCATTGGTGTGATACTTAGAACAATGATTGAGAGTCCATACGTATTGAGACTCATTTTTGGAATCGCACTGATGCCAATTGCTATCAGGATGATGTTCGCCATCCGGCGTGAGAAGGGAGATATCGCCTCTGAGCTGGCTAGCTATAATTTCTCAAATTTGACTGATAAGAAACTAGCATTTTCACTTTTTGGTGGTTTCATCGGAGGGATTTCAGCAGGTCTTTTGGGTATTGGAGGAGGTGCAGTAGTAGTTCCGGTTCTAGCTGTAGGGATGGGACTACCGATGCACGCAGCTGTTGCTACTTCGATGTTTACTATGATGTTTACAGCATCCGCTGGAACTGCGATGAACTATGTAAACGGATTTGTCAATCCCTACTATGCAATTTCATTAGGGATTGGCATGCTACTCGGAGCGCAGGTTGGTTCTAAACTTGCCCACAAAGTCAATTCAGTCCAATTGAAGAGGATATTTGGACTCATCCTAGTCTTCCCCCTTGTAAAGATGATGCGGCTAGGTCAAATGTGGCTTGATCCATTGGACACTAATCTCTTGATGGCAACAATAGGCGATATTATCATCTGGCTCCTAATTGTCATACCAATAGGTTTCATGAGGTTCTTCTATATTCGAAATCACGCGTCAATAGATTCAACAGAACCTGTCGAAATTCACACTCCTGATTGAAGTTGACACTTAATAGGACGTCTGAAACTGTGATAGACTCACTATGTTTTCACAGGTGTAAGACATGGTAAGATATGATTTAGATGGAAAAGTGGTTATTATCACAGGAGCCTCAGCCGGGCTGGGAGAGCAATTTGCTAACGCTTTTGCTGAATCAGGCGCAAATGTTGTTCTGGGTGCGAGAAGAGAAGAACTCCTAAAGAAAATTGCAGATGAGTTGTCGGGAAAATACAGTGTGAAAGCATTGCCTATTATGACTGATGTTGCCAAAGAAGCAGATATCGTCAATCTGGTTGATAAAACTGTGAAGGAATTTGGGAAAGTTGATGTTCTAGTGAACAATGCCGGCATGTATATCGTTAAACCACTCATTGAACAGACACTTGAGGATTGGAATACTGTTATGAACGTCAATCTCACTTCTGCTTTCCTTGCAACTCGAGAAGTGGCAAAGGTGATGATTCCAAAGAGATCTGGTTCTATAATCAACATCTCATCAACATTTGGTTTTGGCGGAACTGAGTTCACTGAAGTCAGTTACTATGCATCAAAAGGTGGGATGGTCACAATGACAAAAGCTCTTGCTGTTGAGCTTGGAAAGTACAATATCCGTGTTAATGCTATCGCACCTGGCTTCTTTCCAACAGCAATGTCAATCGAAGCAATTGAGGACAAGAAAATCAGCAACAGGGTAATCCGACCACGAACAGCATTACCGATGTTCGCAGAGAATGAATGGATACGAGGCGCAGCTTGTTTCCTTGCTAGTGAGGATGCTAGATACATTTCAGGACATACACTAGCAGTTGACGGCGGATGGCTTGCATATTAGTGTAAGAAAAAGAAAGGGAGAAGGAAGGCCAAACCTGACCTTCCATCTTGATTAGTCATCCCAGTCCATGGCTTCGAAATCACGGTATTTCTTCCATTGAGCTCCTCCACTGAGAGCGGCGATGACCAATAGAGAAACAAGAAATACAGCAAAGTTTTGATAAGCATTAAACGCATCAGCAAAGAACCAGAACCAGACTGTCAGGATGATTACCCACAGGAAGACAAGGCCAATGGAGAACCAACTCTCAGGACCCTCACCTCTCCTGCGAGCCCATGGGACCCAAACACCCAGAGTAATTGCACAAAAGATTACCAAAGAGAGTAAAACGATGGCGACGTTCTGATTTGCAGTGAAAGTATCTGCAAGAACCCACAACCAGGCAACAAGGAAAATTAACCATGCCCAGAATAAACCAAGTGTCCCCTGAGGTCTCCTGCCAATAGCAATTGCACCATCAACAGAAATCTGCATCTTTCCAAACCAAGGTGCTATGACAATCATTGTCATCAGTATGAACGAAGCAATGACAATTGCCATATTCTGATTGAACGTGATAGGGTAAATGGTAGCTGAGAAGTTGTTCGCGAAAGGTAGCCAAAGAACTAGGAAGAATAACCAGAATATTCCACCAAGAGCACTGATTCGACCACCACCCTCTTCGCCATGACTTGGAACCCACATTCCAACATTTAGGGCTCCGACGAGTAATAGTGATGCAAGGGCAATTCCAATGTTCTCATAGATGCCAAATCCACTGGCAAAGAAGATTATCCAAACTATAAGAAAGATCAACCATGCTACTCCAGTGATTGCGCTGGTCCGTGCTCTCCAACCACCCTCGTACGACGGTATCCAAACAATAGCGTTCATCGCCATTACAACAAGTAGGGCAACGAATACAATTGCAATATTTTCAAAAAGTCCATATCCAGCTGCGAAGACGAATAACCAGACTATAAGAAAGGCTAGCCAAGCAACAAAACTTGCCATTGTACCATATTGCTTGTCTTTAGATCTACGTCGTCCACTTCTCCGTTTGCGAATAGTAATCTCTTCTTCTATGTCAAACTCCTCTTCCTCAACATCATCAGATGATTCATCTGAGGGAGGAGCCGCATCCTCATCAAATGGTTTCATTGTATTTTCTCCAATGTAGCGCTACCAGCTTGTTGAAAGAATTGACATCCTTAAGCGGTTTACGCTGCAATTTCTAATTCTTCCATTTGTGTTCCAGTATATAAAGCAGGGCCACAAATGAGGGTCACATCTTGTGACTATCTTTTACTAGATAACAATAGTTAAATATTTTTTCCATTGTTAATTCTATGTTATTTCGGAGATGAAAAAGATGTCCGCTGATGAAAAGATAACACTAAACGAATTTCACAAGAAAATCGCAATCAAAACAAATGGTGGAATTTGGTCTGTTTTAGATAAGACATCGCCAAGTAAGGATGAATTGGATAGAGCTTTAGAGATGGCTTTCACATCACTATATCATTGGAGACAGATTGGAAAACCAATCAATATTGCACGTGGAGAATACATGATCTCCCGGGTTTATGCAGATATGGGTAAGGGTGATGCAGCTCTATATCATGCTGAACAAACTCTCAAACTCACTGAAGAGTCTGATGAGAAGGCAGACTTCGATATGGGATTCGCATATGAAGTCCTAGCAAAAGCCTACTCAGTCACGGGTGACAAGGATAATTGCAAAAAGTACAAAGAAATGTCTCAAAAAGTGATAGACACTCTTGGTGAAGAAGACAAGAAGATTAGCCAGGGAGAACTTGACAAAGTCAAGTGCTGAATCCTTTTACTTGAACCCAAACTTGCATAAGACAGAGTCCATGCGGATTTCATATGCGTGAGATTCCCTATGTTCAGACAAGTGTCTTTGTAGATGACCGGTTATCATTTGGTGGCAACCAACTTGCCACTTTCTGGGATATAGATGCAAACAGATTACTGTCTCAAGAAGAGATGCAGGGTATGACCCTTGAGATGAATTTCTCAGAGTCAACATTTCTTGAGAAACCAACTACAAAAGGTTGTTCTGTGAGTGTACGAATTTTCACACCAGCCAGAGAGATACCTTTTGCTGGGCATCCAACTTTAGGCACAGCTTTTGTAATGAAACACAAGAAATTGATCAAGGAAAATGAGAAAACTAGTCTTCTTCAACTCGGTGTAGGTCCAATTAATGTTGAATTCCTTGGAGGGGGCAGAATCCAGATGACTCAACCTAATCCATCATTTGGAGAGAAACCCAATGAAATCGATAAAGTGGTTGAAGCTATAGGTCTGACCTCAGAAGATATCAATCCTGACTACCCAATCCAAGTTGTGTCAACGGGGTTTCCATTTCTGATAGTTCCAATCAGAAAACGTACCGCATTGAAGAGAGCAGGACCAGTATCAGTATTTGGAAACAATCTCAGAAACCTTTCGACTCAACAAGTCCTAATCTTTTGCACTGAAACTGAATTTGCTGATTCTCATGTCCATGTGAGAATGTTTGCACCAGAGGTTGGTGTTGTTGAGGATTCTGCTACAGGTAGCGCTGCAGGTCCATTGGGAGCATATTTAGAGAAGTATCAGGTTCTGAGTAACCATTCAATCGGAGAGCCTATACGTATCGAGCAGGGATTTGAGATCAATCGCCCAAGCCAACTAGTTGCTAGAGTACCAAATGATCAAATGTCTGAAGTCCTAGTTTCTGGAAAAGTCAAAGTAGTGGCAGAGGGGGTATTCTATCTGCCATGAATCAAAATCGCATATGGACAATAAAGCTTCATATGCCCAATTTCTGTTTTGACCTCGGAGCTGCAATGCTTGAGTTTACGTAGTCCAGTCTTTAAGACCGTACTAATAGGAGAAGGCGGTGTTGGAAAGACTAGTCTAGCTGTTAGATACACCGAAGACCGCTTTGATCAACATATGAAGATGACTATTGGAGTTAATTTTGCTACAAAGAAGATTAGAGTTGAAGGTCAGGAAATCACTCTACTTTTGTGGGATCTTGGTGGGCAGCCTCGTTTCCAAGATGTCGTAATGGACTACTTTCGAGGCTCTAAGCTGGGCATTGCAGTTTATGAAGTAAGTCGACCCTTTACAATGCACAGATTGGATGACTGGATTGGTAGGTTGCACAATAGTGTTCCAAATTGTGACATAATTCTAGTTGGCAACAAGATTGATGAAAGGATACCAGACATGGGTGTTTCTATGGAAGAAGCACGAGAATTCGCTGCCAAGTATAATGCTCAGGTCTTCGAAGTGAGTGCGAAGACAGGTGAGGGCGTTTTTGATATGTTCGAAGCAGCCGGAACTCATTTGGCTGGCCTCTTGAATGATAATAGACCACTTTGATTTGTAAGAAATATCATTAAAAGTTGGTTAAACCCTTTTTTTCTGGACCGCAATCGGAACGACGGAGACCTAGACTTGGCAAAGGTGAAGCTAAAACAATTTGCGTGTCCTGCATGCAAGGACGGTACGTTGGTCTTTGTTGAGGTTGATGAAACCAAAATTACACTGGCCAAAAGATATCCAGTAATTGTAACAGCTAAGTGTCCAAAAAAGAATCACTCACTAGTTGTCTTTGTTGATGCTAATTTTCAAGTTCGAGATGTCGAAGCAGCCGCAGAAGCATCTGAAGAAAAGAAGGATGCAATCGACAAGACAAAAGGTTGGTTTGATTCTTTATAGGTTAAAGTCAGGCAGTCTA
>JAEOUL010000126.1 GCA_016839345.1 Candidatus Thorarchaeota archaeon
AGGCATCCACATACCCTGAAGCAGGTATCATTGCATCGCAGAGTCTACGGGGAAAGAGAGAGATTCAGCCAGGAGATAAGGTCTTGATCAATGGGGCTGGGGGCGGAATGGGATCATTTGGAATCCAGATTGCGAAATACTACGGAGCAGAAGTTACTGGAGTTGATAGCGCGTTAAAGCTTGAGATGATGAAGTCAATAGGTGCAGATCATGTTATTGATTACAAGGAAACAGACTTCACAAAGACTAGGGAGAGCTACGACTTGATTCTTGACACTGTAGCGCGTCGTTCGTTACGTTCATACCGACGAGTGTTAAATCCCAATGGAATGTTAATCATAGTCGGAGGAAACAGGCGAGCTCTTTTCCGAGCAATAATCCTTGGTCCATTGCTTTCAAGAATGGGAAGCAGGAGTTATGGTATCAATCCTTGGGATCAAGATTTGATGGATGATTATGAGTTGCTTGCAGAGCTTTTTGCAGCTGGGAAAGTGGTTCCGGTAATAGACAAGGTCTATCCATTGAGTGAAGTTCCTGAGGCTATAAGGCGGCTAGAAGAGGGACGCGCCCTAGGAAAGCTAGTTATAACAATGGAGTAACGTAAGAGGCTTCAGACTCTCGGAGGCGGCAACTCTTGAAAGCGATTGTATGGACGAAGTATGGACCTCCGGAGGTTCTTCAGCTGAGAGAGGTTCCCAAACCGTCCCCAAAAGACAATGAGGTTTTGATCAAAGTTCATGCCACAACAGTTACAATAGGTGACTGCGAGATGAGACGTTTCGAATATCCTTTGATGACGAAACTCATCTTGAGAATGTATATTGGTTTCAGAAGACCAACGAGAATAACTGTACTAGGGATGGAGTTGTCCGGAGTAATTGAGGAAGTTGGAAAGGATGTTACTGAATTCAAGAAAGGAGATCAAGTCTTCGCGGCAACTGGTTTTATTGGTACAGGTACTTGTGCTGAGTACATATGCTTGCCTGAAAAACCTGAAGCAGGAGCAATTGCAATAAAACCAACCAGCATGACCTTCTACGAGGCCGCTACTGTTCCTGTTGGCGGGCTTGAAGCATTGTCACTTCTAAATAAGGGGAATATTCAACCTGGACAAGAAGTTCTAATTATTGGTGGAGGTGGAACTATTGGTCCGTATGCGATACAACTTGCGAAGTACTTTGGGGCTGAAGTGACAGCTATAGACAGTACCCAAAAACTGGAAACGCTACGAACCATAGGTGCAGATCATACAATTGACTATACACAAGAAGATTTCACTAGAAGTGACAAGACATATGATGTCATTTTTGATGTGGTCGGTACATCATCATATTCTGGTTGTATAAGATCCCTCAAAGAAAACGGAATATATCTCCAGACGTATCCCAAGTTAGGCCGAAGTATTCGAGGACGATGGACTTCAAAGAGAAGCAATAAGATAGTAATAGGCGGGACATCGACTGATAGCGTTGAAGATCTAAATTTCCTTAGAGAACTTGTTGAGGCTGGAGAGTTGAAATCTGTCATAGATACGTGCTATCCCTTAGAAAAAACAGCCGAAGCTCACAGGTATGTTGAAACAGGACAGAAAATTGGGAATGTGGTCATAGCTGTAGTAAAAAGGGAAAACGATAACATATAGTGTCTATTATCCCAAAGGTTAGGATGGATGATTAAATGAAAGCGATGGCTTGGACAAGGTATGGTCCACCAGAAGATCTTGAGCTCCAAGAGATGAACACTCCAATTCCAAAAGACAATGAGGTATTAGTAAAAATTCATGCTGCGTCCCTAAATGCAGGTGACTTGAAAATGATAAGAGGTGATTCGTTCATTCTCCGCTTAATGAACGGGCTTCGAAAACCAAAACACAAGATACTCGGCGATGACATTGCTGGGGAGGTCGAAGCAGTCGGTAAAAGCGTGAAACAATTTCAGCCAGGAGATGAGGTATTCGGAGTTAGCAATTTCGGAGCTTTTGCAGAGTATGGTAGTTTTAGTGAAAAATACTTGGCAAAAAAACCAGCCTCTCTAACATTTGAGCAAGCAGCCACAATACCAATGGCAGCGATAACTGCATTACAAGGTCTTCGAGATAAGGGGCAGATTCAATCAGGTCATAAGGTTTTGATCAACGGTGCATCAGGAGGCGTTGGTACATTCGCAGTACAGATTGCCAAGTATTATGGGACAGAAGTGACTGGAGTATGTAGCACCTCGAAGATGGATATGGTACGTTCAATCGGTGCAGACTATGTCATTGATTATACGCAGGAAGACTTCACCAAAAAGAGTAATCACTATGACTTGATTCTTGATGTTGCAGCACATCATTCTATTAGAGATTTCAAACGTGCATTAAATCCCAAAGGAATCTATGTCTGCATTGGAGGGACTATGTCTCAATTCCTGCAAACCATGCTACTAGGACCATTGATCACATTAAGAGGAAACAAGAAGATGCGCATCGGTTTCGGTAATCCAACCAAAGAAGATTATGAATTTTTGATAGAGCTTTTTGAAGCAGGCAAAGTCGTACCTGTAATAGATAAAATCTATCCTTTGAGTGAGGTTCCTGAGGCTCTCAAGTATTTTGAAGATGGAAACGCCTTAGGTAAAATTGTAATCACAATGAAGTAGATTCAAAAGCCAGATTTGACAAAGATCATTATCAAGTAGTACTAACTCCAGAGTAGGAGAGATTCAAACTCGTAGTGCTATCTTGTCGATTCAGTGATTTCCTAAGGACTATGGTCAGTACCACGACTAGACGTTTTTATCAACAAGTTATCCAGTTGGATGAAATGATTATTCGGGAAGCAACAAGAAAAGATGCTGAGTGGATTCTTCACCATTATCGAGGAATGTTTTTTGCATCTAGCGTATCTGAGAAAGTCTTGGACGAAACTGAACAAATGACGAAATGCTATCTTACCACAGATTGGACCAAAGATTTTCGTTACTTTCTCGTTGAGGTAAATAGAGAAATCATTGGTGGCTGCGGTCTTTGCACTTTTAGGATTCCACCTTTACTAGACCAAAAAATAGGTCTTATGGCATACCTATTCAATATGTACATTGAGCCTCAAGAAAGAAGAAAGGGAATTGGTCGTGCTCTGCTGAATCACATTGTAAGCGTCTGTGTCAGAGAGGAGATAGGATTAGTCATTCTTCATACATCAGAGATAGGTCGATATCTGTATAGCAAGTATGGATTCACCTCATCAGAGAATCTCATGCATCTTAGAGTATGAATACAAAACGAGTGAAGTAGTTGGATGTACCCCTTATTCATTGATTAACCTAGCTTCTCAAGTTGAGCAATGGTCCATCTTCCTCTCTCTGAGATTCCATAATAACTTCTTTGCCTCTTGAGAACTTTGCTGGTCCTTGCCTTAACAATGAGACCACTATTCTCTAAGTCAGAGAGATGTTGATATATTGCTGGCATCTTTACTCTAATTCCTGAATTTTCAGAGAGCTTTTTCCATATGTCATATCCATATGTTTCACCCTCGGAAAGAATTCGCAGTATTTGTAATTTTGTTCTTCCCATTTGAGTGGTAACTCTTCGACCTTCCAATTTTGATAATAACTGTGTGAGATCATCTTTCCCTTTCACAAATGTCTTTGCGATATCAGGATACTTCAATCCCATTCCAGTAATTATACAGACCACCGATTCGTCTTTGCGTACTAAACCCTTTTTGATAGCCTTTTGAAGAACAGCAATAGTTGTAGCCGATGCAGGCTCAGCAAAGACACCCTCCAGTTTTGCTAGAAGTTTCACAGCATCTAGAATCTCTTTGTCGGTGACAGCTATTCCTTGTCCACGTGACTCCGAAATGGCTTCAAGTGCAGTATGACCACATAGCGGATCCAACATAGCTAACGGGAGTGCTAGGGTTGTGGTACATTCTAGAGGAGTCACATCACCAACATCCTGCTCGTATGCTTTGACAATCGGTGCACACCCTTTTGCCTGGGCACCAATAATCCTAGGATAGGTTCCATCAATAAGTCCCATAGTTTCCAGCTCACGAATCCCCTTCCAAATTGCTGATACATGTCCCCCGGTCCCCATTGGAGCAATAATCCAATCGGGATTTGTCCAATTGAGTTGCTCATACACCTCAAGTGCAGTTGTCTTCTTTCCTTCCAAAAAGTGAGGATTTGTGCATCTAACAACATGGCTCCATTTGCTATCTTCATTAGATTTAGCAATAGCTTGCTCACTATCACGTACAATCTCAATCTCGTCTGCAAAAGCTAGAATCTGGTAGAACTTACCCATGTCGATGTTACCCTTTCTACTAATGAACGTCTTGCTTCTCAGACCCGCTCTCGCAGAATATGCTACGAGAGATGCAGACATGTTACCTGCATGCCATGTTCTATTGTGAACTGAACTGATATTCCACTTTTTTGAGGCAGAGATTTCAATTGTCATTCCACGGTCGAGAAAGGAACCCGTAGGATTTGTTGTATCATCTTTGAGATAGAGTTCGTTTAGTCCAATTTCTTTTGCCAGACGATCGCACTTGTGAAGATATGTTCCACCTTCTCCTAAAGAAACTCTAAATTTCTCCTCAATATTCGGAAGAAGCTCCGTATACTTCCATACACCGGGTCGTCTGTTCCTCAGTTTTCGGAGTGTCAAACTCTCCTTGATCTTCTCATAATCGTAATGTATGAAAAGAACACTACTACAATCAGGACATAGGTTCAACGGAAAGGTGTAGGCATGGTCCTTGCCACACTTTGTACACCTCATTCCTTTTATGAAAGACATTCTAATTTCTTCTTATATATAAGGTTATTATTATATATTCCTAATTTTGTCAATCACATGTATACATTAACTCTAGGAGTACAGATTTTGAATGAAAGAGAATAATGGACTTTTGAAAGATAGAATTCTCTTAAGTCTTGACAACAGTCCAGCCCATGGATATGACCTGTTGAAGATATTGGAAAAGGATGATCAGACTATCATGATAACTACACTCTATCGTTGGCTCCATGAAATGGAATCAAAGGGTCTAGTGGAGAGCGAACTCCAATCAAGTCCCTATGGTCCTCCAAGAAGAGTCTATAGAGTAGGTCATGAAGGTGGCTCTAGACTACGCAATATGATACGAAATGCAATCGAAGTCATAACCCATTTTTATGAAAAATACACACATTCCAGAATAACATCAACATGCAAATTGATACCAAAAGATAACTCACTCTTCAGTGGAGCAGTTCTCTTTTCCTCTGCTCCGAGAATGAACAAATTTGATTTGAATCTATTATATACCTTAGCTAAGAAATGTAATGGATCTAAAATTCACATCCTCGGAAACAAACAACCTCTTGAGATTCAAGAGATTCCGCATCGAATGATAAAGGGGGATATTACAGAAATCAAATCCCGAAGGAGCAGATATTCTCTTGTTTGGCTTAATGGAGTTCCTGATTATCACATCCTTCCACTTGCTTTGGAAGAAATCCGTAGAGTGTTGAAGGAAGACGGGACTCTTATAATGACCTCTCCTCTGACATTCTTCGAAGAACCTCAAAACCCATCTCTTGGTTCATTCCTGAAGTACACATCAGTGAATCTCTTCCCAGATATTGGTGTAAAAGATGGGAATCATATATTAAGAATAATCGATGGATTCTTTCCAGGTACTTGTGTTTGTGAAGCATTTCCAGAGTTCGCTGTGTTCAAAGCAACTAAGAAGAATGATTAATGAGAATCGTGGTATCCAGAATGAAAGTGAGATTGGCAAAAAGGGAGGACATTCCTTGGATTGTTCACCATCGAATTGAGATGTTTAGAAGTATGGGATATACTGATGACATATTAGCTAATGCCCAACCCGAGATCGAGAAGTTTTTGGAGAATGATTGGGTTGGTGACCCAAGGTGTTTTCTAGCTATTGAAGAAGGAACGGTTGTCGGTGGGTGTGCTGTTTCTATTTACTCAAGGCTTCCTAATCCAAGAAAGACTCATGGAGCCAAAATCGGGTACATTCACAATCTGTTTATTGAGCCCAAGTACAGAAACAGGAGAATTGCTACAGCCTTATTACTCGAAGTGTTTGCGATCTGCAAGAAAGAAGGGATATTCAAATTCACCCTTCACGATACCGACATGAGTGCGGGAATATATAATCGACTTGGCTTCAAGAAAGTTGAGAATTACTATGATCTGTGGGTGGATCCTGAATAGATGAGTTAACTCAACAATACATTGTACCCGAAAACAGTAGATGAGAATTCCCAATTTTAAGAATTGAGAGGTAAAACAGTGGGTCCATTCCACTCTTCTCTAAGAATGCTGAATATTGAAAGATCTCTAAGTCTTCCAGAAAAGAATCCTAGCTGTCTAAGTATGCCTTCAAACTGAAAACCACACTTCTCCAAAACGCGTTTAGATGCCATATTCGTTGTCGCACAAATAGCCTGGATTCTGTCTAACGGATGTACAAGAAACAGGTAATCAAGAACTAACCGTACTGCTTCTGTACAATATCCGTTTCCACGTTCATCTGGAATTAGAAAATAACCTACTTCTTTTGATTTTGCATATCCTCCAAACTTCGAGTCAAAGTAATGCAGGATTCCTATCTTGGAACCATCCTTCTTTTCAATGACGAATGTTCCATGATCAGATGAGCGTGTACCATAGAAGTTCTCTGCTTCAATGATAGACCTTTGTCTACCCAGGAGGAACTCACCCATGACCTCAACACTGTTCACCCATTCTGTGTATAGTTCAAAATCATCTCGTTCGATTATCCTCAGATTAACAGTCTTACCTTTCAGCAAATCGTCACCTTGTTCAATTTCATTGAAAATATCACTTAAGAAACTACAATCGTTCAGGCACATAGTCTGTCCTTTGTGAGAGCAGCTACTTCTTGCTAATGTAACGATTTGGATTGAGAATAGTAGCTATCACTAAGAATGAACATAGATGCTCTTTAAGAGATAACCATTGCAAGGGATTATCTTCAGAACAAAGCTGATATCAATGGCAGATGCATATCGCATTTCCGCAAAGGTTGTAGAGATTCGTACAGAAACTGGATATACTCCTTGTGAGCTCTACAAACTGGGCGACGAGTTTGATTTGACAGTTCCAGAAGAAAAGCAGAGAATCTGTCGATGGGTATACAATTCGATGTTTCCAATTATGGTGATTTTGGAGTCTGGAGGTAAACTACCTTGGGAGCCTAGCCCCACGGTAATATCTTGTCCTAATCCGCATAGAGGTGTGATCTTTCAGCTTCGTAAAGAAGGTATTCGGAAAGTTGAATCATGCTGTTGGATACCATATAAAATTGCAGGTGAAATCGTGTAATGTTCATTATCGGACAATTATTGCCTGTAGTGCAACGAACAATGAATTAACATTGAAATAAAACACACATAGGTGATACAAAATGTTTCGTGAAGTAATTACAACAGACAAAGCACCAAAAGCTATAGGACCCTTTTCTCAGGGAATTAATGCAAATGGTTTTGTTTTCTGCTCTGGGCAGATTTCATCAGACCCAGAATCTGGTGATCTTGTTTTGGGTTCAATAGAAGAACAGACGGAACGGATATTCATGAATATCTCCGAAGTGCTAATCGCAGGTGGTTCAGCACTTGAAAAAGTAGTCAAAGTTACTGTCTTTCTAAAGGATATGAATGATTTCAACGAGATGAACACTGAATACAAAAAGTGGTTTCCAGTAAATCCGCCTGCTAGAACAACTGTCCAAGTAGCTAATTTGCCCCTTAATGTCGATATTGAGATTGATGTTATTGCACTTCAATAGTCCTTAGTATACATCTGGAAACTCACCCTTAGGGTACGTGTTCTTCCTATAGAGAATGAGGTTCACTATTTCTCCTGAATCTGATATCTATTTTCATCATCAAAGAAGTCGATAAGACGAGTAAAAGAGTTGATGACAGCACTATGCATCTTACCCTCAGGAACGAAGTAGACATCGCCCTCTACAAACTGAAAAGACTTTCCTTCAATGGTATATGTTGCTTCACCCTCTACAACCATACCAAGCTGGTTTCCATGACTATGACTTGGGATAGAAACATGTGGTTCTATCTCAAAGAAAACAACCTGCATTTTCGGTCCTTGAAGTACCCATGCTTCAACTCCTTCAAATGGAATTTTAGCTTTTGGTAAGCCTTGAGTTGCATTTTGGAAAAACTCTTTGATTTCATTCATAACTGACCACACTGTAGTAGAGGGAAACTGGTAATGATAAGCAACTATTCTCAGAAATGGATAATCCACATCTTGAGATTTTTCGATGTGTCTGTTCATAAAGTGATATTTCACGCACTTTCTTTTAGATTGGAAGTGCATCGAGTGTTTGATCAGTAATCAAGAACCCAATAGAACAACAATAACCCCAATAACTGTAGTAACAATTGATAGTCCAGCTCTCGTTGTGAGTTTCTCTCCTAGGACAAAGATAGAAATAGGCACTCCGAAAAGCGCAGATGTTGCTGTCAACACAGAGGCCTGGACCGCCCCAATGTATTTGATTGCGGTGACCCAGAAGATTGGTGCTAATCCCATACCAAAGACACCAGCTAAAGCCAGAACTAATGCTGGCCGCCTTGAAGGCATTTGTACATTCCTTTTCTTGGCAAGAAGTCCCAATGGAACCATAATTAAAGACCCACTAATGATGCGAATAGATGCTCCAGTGATTGGATTGACTCCATAAACTCCTGCTTCGATGAGAATGCCACTTATTGCGAACAGAATCGCTGTTATCAATGCCAGCAGTAGTCCAAACTTATCAATGGACCAAAATTTGATTCCACCTTCCTTAGAGCCGCTTTGTTCTCTAGACAACACAAAGACACCAAGGACTACAATGACTGTGCCAATAAGTTGTGGCACGTAGATTGGTTCCCATAATAGGAAGACTGCCAGTATATTGGTAAATATTGGATAAGTCATTGATATAGGAAGTGCAAAGGAAACCCCTATTCTACGTTGGGCAGCCAGATAACATGTGTCAGCAAATATCACACCAAGAATCATAGAAAGGATGAATGACAAGGTTGAAGATATAGGAACGGAAGCAAAAGATGATGATCCGAGAAGAACCATCGCACCAATCATCAAAGGTGCTGCTGCCCACGTCTTAATGCAGTTGACAACAAATGAATTTGAATTTCCAATTTGAGATTGATAGATCACTGATGCAGAGGCATACGTGACACTATTAGCAAGTCCCGCAATTACCCCTACTATCATTTCAGACATACAATAACCCCCTTGCAGTGTCTGAATTTCTTATCTTCTTCTTCATTAAATCGCCATTCACATACAACACTGAATCACGAAACATCTGATTATTAGATAGGTTTCTACTTCCAAACCTGCACATAGCTCCTGTGTTTCGAATCTATCCTTAAGACTGAAGGAAGAAGCGACCCTTAGCCATAGTCCTTACATGACATGAAACCTTCACATGAGGCTCCTTTGAACTCTCTACTCTTGATCTTAACAAACAGGGTCTTGCTATTTCGTGACCTTGTTCTTTGAGAATTTCAGCCCCTAATTCATGATTCTTGAGAACTACATTTTCTTCAACAAATACTCCAATAGGTTATGCAGAGGAACCTGTTACTGGGTCTTAAGAAACACCAAGTCCTAGAGCAAACATCAGTACATGTAGGCGTGACGTCGAATGTATTGTTTCAGTTGTGAGAGTAACTGAAACATACTTGTGACTCCGAGTATGCTGCAAAAATGGAGTAATTCTGTAGGAATACTTATGATGAGGAATGATGAATGAAATGGGCTGGTTACGTAATGTAACACAGAAAAGGAGACACAAATATGAGAACTGATACAGCGCAGAGAATTTTGTGGTTCGCGATGGTTTTCGTAGTCCTAATGGTTATTGTGACGATAATCGGTGCGATTGCGTTTACATTGGCGTTCACATTTATCGACCTAGGATCTTTCATTACCGATCCAACAGCCCTTGCGTTTCTTGAAGCCAACCCATTATTCATTCCAACTATAATATGGGTGTTTGCAGTAATCGAGATTATCTATCTACTAGTCATCTACATGTGGCGAAATGATCCCATGGCACACAGAACTGGTTTCACAATTCTTGGTATAATACAACTACTCGCTGGTTTCAGCCTACTTGGATTACTGATTCTTCTACCAGGACTCTTGTTAGAATCTGACCAATAAATTCCCTATCAGGAGACCGTAATTGGTCTCCTTTTGGCTTTTTTAAAAAGACCAGACTTACCTAGCTATTACACACCAAGTGAGAAAGTCAGGTGTTTAAATTATGGAGGATGTACAGATTATCCTTTCAGCATTGTGGATATCTCTAATGCTAACTTATCTATTGGGAGATGTGATGCGAATATTTGCTGGAGATTTTGTTGCTGGGGAAATGGG
>JAEOUL010000327.1 GCA_016839345.1 Candidatus Thorarchaeota archaeon
CCTGAGAAATAATGCTGCATCATCTCCTCTGTGTCTTCGGTCCTGAACATCTCGTTAACATCATATCCGAAACCGCAGTAGTCCCAGTCGTAATCATACTCATAAGTTCCATTCATGTAAGATGCCCATTGATACTCTTCTGCAAGTTTGGGAATTATGTCGTTGGCTTCAACTGGTGTGCCATTGTCATAATACCACTTATAGCTGGCTTTGTAGTATGAGCTACTATTATACTCATTATAGTAGAATGAAGAATAGATGAACACTTCATCTCCAGAGAGGGCATCTCCTTCAGGCCACCAATATATTCTCCATAAATCTGCAACATCTCCTTGATCTGCCATCCAAGCCATGTATGAGGCGTCAGGATCCAGAAGAATTACTACAAGAAGATGGGAGAAAGCCCAGTCTGAAGACCAATTGGAGAAACTGCTTTCGGAGATATAGTACCCTTGTCCATAGATGTCTTCTACATAATATTCTGCAATGTATTCTTGACCATTTTCAGTGATGTTTGTGTCAGTATAATATCCCGGGTCAATTGGAACTGAATAGTCACTCCCTGACTCGTTCCACCATTCCCACGCCACATAGACACCAGGTTTCATCTCTGTGAACGGACTGATAATCTGTGTAGGAGTGTAGTTATTCCCCTGAACTAGAGGTAGTTGCATCCCTATACCACTAACTGCCAAACTCGTTAACAACATGAGAGTAGAGAATTGAATTAACTTAGCGAACTTAGCCTTCATCGTATTTTCATCTCAAGTTTCCATAACACAAGTAGAAGCACGGACAAATAATATAATAGCAGTTTTCTGTGAACTGTTCAGTCTTATGCAAAAATCAGAGTTATAAGAGGTTTTTAGACGGTTACAGACGCTATCGTGGTTTATGACCGTTCGAAAAGACCTATCACCGCGTCACTTTCTTTTCTAGAACTACAATTTTTGTCCGACCACTTTCTATTCTACTCACCAATAATTTACGTTCAAGAGTGGATAGCGTTACACTGAGTGTAGACTTACTCAATCCAGTGGTTCTTCGAAGTTCATCTTGAGTCATCTGACCTCCGTTCTCCTCAAGACGGTTGATGATTCGACGTTCAGTATTTGTGAGAGTGACAACAACTACTCTCTCGGGATCGGATTCTTTGACTTCATTCTCGGTTATCAGACCTTCCAGATGTGCTACCCTTCTCTGAAGTCTGATGACAACAAGAATTGCTACATTTACTATGAGAACGAGTGAAATCACAAGGGCAATCGTTGTAGCTAAGAACACAATTTCCCGGGCAACAGGCATTGCGATAATCCATATCCACAGCGCCATCGATAGAGTGACCAGAGATACAATGACTAGAACAAGGTCAAGTCGTCCAATCCGATCTCTGGCATGGGTCATAGGATAACACAGGATGTGCAAACAAGCCTGTACTTATGAATTCGACTCCATTAGTAGTGCATTTCGTCTCAATACAAAAAGGGTATAACAGCTCTGACTAGACGAATTTGTGGTGAAGATATGTCTGAAACGACCACCGGGCAACTCACGCAGAGAGAATTGAAAGAGCTTCGTAGACTTAAAGCCGTCAGAGAGGCTCTTGATAGACTGAAGCGGAAGGGAATAACCGCTGACCTTCCAATCTGTCCAATATGTAAAAGCCCGAGACTGGTCGATCTGACATCGGCTCATGATCTTGGAATTTTTCCAGGTTCATTCCAACCAGCGTTTTATTGCATTGACTGTGGATGGTATGGGAGAATCGCACCCGTTATGTCTAACCGTCCTCAGGAGGATGCAGTACTTGAGGATCTTCAGGGAGCCTTTAGACCTTTAATGGACTCAAATCAAAATCCTTTCTATCGTGAAATGGAGGAAAAAGCTGAAGAAGAGTTCTGATTCATTCCCGAGGCACACGGTGAAGTTCATACATAACTGGGTTGAAACCATCAGGACATGTATGAGTTGCTACACACTGATTATCCAGCCAAGGAAATCGCGCATTGTACATCATTGCATAGACCTTTGGTATCATGGAACACAATGCGCCCATACAGATTTTCCCCTTGATTTCATTTCCAGTAAAGAGGATTTCATCTCCTACCTTGTGGCCAGCTCCACAGTTGCCTTCTTGTTTTACAACTTTGCACAATATCTGCCAAGGATCATCACGTATACAATCTGAATCTCTCATGTAGTATCCATCTGGCGAACCGACTGATAAGATGTATGAAGCTAGCAATCTTCATTTGCTTCATCTGCTGAATTCTCAGATACTTTATCATTAGAGGAGTTATTTTCATGGCTATTACTTGTTGGAGTTGAACTAGTTTCTAAGCAATACAAATCATCATCTTGATTCAGATCTTCTGGATATTCACCAGCTCTGCGCAAACCTTCACTTGCTGCAATCGGACCAAACACTTGCAATATCATTGTAGTCAAGGCAATGACATTGAGTATCAAAATACCATAGAAGATTGCCTCTGCATTTCCAATTGATAGAAATTTCTGTTCAACAACTAGTGAGAGACCAACTGCAATTCCAGCCTGTGACATCAGACACAGGCCAAGATATTTTGTTGTGAGTGGAGGTGTTTTAGTGATTTTAGCTCCTATTCTTGCACCAAAGTATTTCGCGAATGTTCTACCACCTACATAGGCAATCGCAATCAAGACCACAGATATGTTTACAATGACTCCAAGGTCAATTGATGCACCTACTATTACAAAGAATATCATCACAATTGGAGACATTATGACTTTTAGAGTATGACTGATGGGATCCTTGTCAGTGCTCACAAAGTTGCCTACGATGAAGCCAAACACCATGCAAGATAGTATTGCACTCAAGTGTAACCAAGACATCAGTCCAACAAGCAGTACAATCATTCCTAACTCAAATTCCAAGACTTCTCGACGGTCAACTTCTCTGTTAACAAAATACACCATCACAAATCCTAACGCTGCTCCAATGCCAGATGATGCAATTATCTCATATAACAGAGCTATAGAGGCACTCAGAAGTGTCACCGAACCTGGAGTGGCATAGAATAGTATAGCAATGGTAATTGCTGCGTCGGCTAAGAGAATTGCAATGACATCGTCCATTGCTAGAATAAACATCAGAGTATCAGTGAGGTTTCCCTTACATCTACGCTCCCAAATTACCATCACAGTAGATGCTGGGTCAGTGGCACTGGCAAGAGCTCCAAAAACTATTGCAATATGCCATTGACCAATTAAGAAACCAGTCAGAGCTGTTACTATAACAAATGTCAGGATTGACTCTAAAATAATAATGGTACTCATTCGTCGTGTCTGTCCACTAAAGACCTCTTTTCTTATCTCAAGCCCAATGTTGTAGCCTATGAGACCGAGTGCAAGGTCTACAAGTGGAAATAAGGTCATTCTAGTGGCATCAGTGAACACTCCTATTGTGCCGAGAAAAAGTCCTGTGACCATGAAACCAAGAATCTTGGGGATTCCAATTCGTGTCATTATCTCGGCACCAAAATAAGCTAGAACAAGAGCTATACCAATTAATAACAGAGTTTCTGGTGCAAAAGCTGCTTGCATCTAATTCTTCACTCCGAGCCGAGATTTGAATAGTTGTTTATCTTAGAAAAAATCGTGTCCCTTTTAAAATGCTGTATAGGTGTTAGCTCTAAAACATTTGTTTGACTAGTTCAACAATGACTAGATTGTGTTCTCATTTGAGCGATTCATAATAATGACACAACCCACTCAAGAAGCATTCATCACACTTTGGATTTTGGGCTCTGCAGACTTCCCTCCCATGACGAACCAGATTCTTGTTGAGAGAAGGAATGCAACTCCGGGGTATGATCTGCTCAAGCAAAACATGAGCCTTCTCACTAGAAACATTCTCCTCAATGAGTCCAAGACGTTTAGTGACCCTCCAGACATGTGTGTCAACAGGTAATACAGGACGTTCGAAGGAAAAGAGAAGAACAATCGCTGCGGTTTTTGGTCCAACACCATGGAGAGAGATCAACCATTTCTTCGCTTCTTCCAACTCCATGGTTTCAAGATGGGATAGGTCAAGCTTACCAACTCTTTTCTTTATCTCATTGAGTGTGGTTTGAATACGCTTTGCCTTTAGATTATACATTCCTGATGAGCGTATGAACTTAGCTACCTCTTCCTGAGGAGCGGCAAGTACTTCTTCCCATGTTGGAAATCTTTCCTTGAGAGCTTCAAATGCACGGAACATATTGGCATCGTTTGTGTGTTGACTTAGGATGGTCATTACTAGTTCATCGAGTGGGGGA
>JAEOUL010000055.1 GCA_016839345.1 Candidatus Thorarchaeota archaeon
AAGTATGTCATCCGAGATCATTCTAATTTGTGAAACCATAGTCAATCTAGAACCTTTCTCCTTTTATCAATGGCTATCCAAATAGAAACTGAAGGTGTTATTCATAGCTCTGGTGGCTAATCCATTTGGTGTGATTAGAACACCATCCACATCTAGTGATAGAATCCCAATCAAATCAAGTAAGTCTGATGTAATTGCTGAAGCTGAAATTCTACCAGAGTATTCTGAAGAACTCGACTCATTGGATGGCTTCTCCCATATGATCCTGTACTGGTTTCATAAAGCACAATCACCTAGAATGAAGGTCATACCATTTCTTGACACTCAAGAACGAGAACTCTATGCAACTCGTGCGCCGTTTCGACCGAATCTTATTGGACTCTCCTTAGTTCGGGTGCTTCAAATCAAAGACAACACGGTACGGTTTGAGAAAGCTGACATGTTGAATGACACTCCCCTCCTCGACATCAAACCATTTGTACCAGAGTTTGATAATCAGTTAGAAGCCACCTCTGGTTGGCTTGCAGAATCTAAGCAATCCAAGAACCATGATCATCTCGGTGATAGCAGGTTCATCAAATGAAACTAATCGATTCGTCCAGCGATATATCGAAGTAATGCCCCAATCCTCCACTCCCTTGATTCTTCTCAATGCTTCTTTCCTTTCTTGAAAATATTGCGTCAGAAGCCTTCTTTTTATTCTCTCTATCTTAGAAGACCATCAAGGAGAGCAATAGATGGTGATTAGATACAGAAAAAAAGTAAGCCTCTTGTTCTGCATTCTGTTCATTCTATCACTTTCGCTTCTGTTCACAAATGAATCACTTTCTGAATCAGCTCCTGATAATGATTTCATCAGAGAAGACTACCCGCCAAATGTTTCAATTAAACCAACACTCAACTCAACAGAATACTTGGGGCAGGCTTGTAGTTCTGTCATCGTGACAGGGAATGCATCGAAGGATGGTCGTGCAATTCTGATGAAGAACAGGGACTGGCCATACGATCGTAAAAATAGTCCTATCTATGTTCCAGCTACAGCTAGTACCTTTGCGTTTATCGGAGTCAACACGAATACCATGGGAATTAATGAGAAAGGTCTCGCAGTGATGAATACTTATCTGCCTGCATTGGCCGGCACAGACCCAATAGAAGGGAATCTTATTCTAAACCAGAAGATCTTGGAGAGATACGAGTCTGTAATAGACGTGGCTCGTGATTTGAATAATAGTCGCTCCTCAATTGGTCCAGTGTACCGGTCCAGTTCAGGTGATGTCGCCACCTGTATAGGAATAGTAGACCGATTTGGAGTGGGTGCATTCTTTGAGGTCAGCAATACCAAAGCGTATGTTCAATATGTTGTCGATGGTTATGATACCCGTGCAAACCATCCCCGAATATTCCCACCCTATGCTAGTGGACCCATTGGTAGGGATCAATATCTCCTTGACGCTCTTGATGATGTTTATGAAAAGAATGGTTACGTTTCATGGGAGCATGTAATGCAGAATGTGTCACGGTATGTACATCACAAAGAGCTTGGGTCTAGGGCTTTTTCTATAGACGGAGAGGCATGTAATCCGAATACGGTTGCTACAATGGTTGCTGTGAGTGGTGACTCACGATATGATGGAAAACTGAACTGTATGTGGACTGCATGTGGACCTAATCCGATTGTTGGTGTGTTTGTCCCAACTATGGTATGTGCAGAGAGTACGCCTGATAGTATTGCAGGTTTGTGGGCTACTACATCTCAGAAGTATGTATCTGCTCAAGTTCAACCCAATCCTACAGACCCTATACTTCTTGACCCTGAACGAGTGAGAGAGGTGCAAGATTTTGCCTTCTTTGCAGAAAACTACACAATAGCTGAGTATGATCGATTAATGTCTTCAGTACCCGAAGGGCTTTCAGCTAATCAACTCAAAAACACAATCCACGATTTCATTGAAGGGATGGGTGACTATGCTTCGGAAGTCTTCAACAAGGAAACTTGTAATGTTCCGTATCCACCATCAGTAGTATTTCCAACTCCCATTACAACCTCCACGCCCCCTCAAAGCACTTTTCCAACGAGTTCCTTTCCGACTACTGTTACCACTGATAATCCAACAAACTCAACAAATCCAACATCTACATCCATTGAATCATTCATTGATACTGAAATAATGATGGTGGCAATTGGTGTGGTTTCAGGATTTTCCATTGTGATGATTGTGGCTCTTATTAAACGTAGATTTGTCTAGATTATTTATAATGACGTCACCAGTCATCATCATTAACGTCCCACTCGTTGTCATCCCAATCTTCTTCTTCCCAGAAATCATCATCAATGTCCATTTTTCAGCCTCAGAAATGAATTATCTAAAGCAACAGAATGCAATGAAGTTCTAATGGGTTTCCGATTAGAAGACATTCAAATTGTGACCTGATACGAGGATGACTTCATTCTCCAAATATATGATGCCCTATAGTTGCTCACAATTTATTATTGCTCTTCATGCTTGACCAAATTGTCTAACACTCTCTGAAGGAATGACTCAAACTGATCT
>JAEOUL010000328.1 GCA_016839345.1 Candidatus Thorarchaeota archaeon
GCCATGCCAACATTACGATTTATTGACATTGTGAGAGTATCCTGTGCAGAAACTAACATCGGAACACAGCAGATCAATCCAGCTAATAGTAGAATGCCAATGTATCTGTGCTTCAACGAATTCTATCCTCCTCCCAGTAAGTAGGGAAAGATGTTGTCAAGTGTCATCATGATGAAAAATCCAATTATTATTCCCCATGTGGCTAGGCGTGCATTACCCCCTGCATGACTTTCTGGAACCATCTCGTCCCCTACCACAAACACCATTGCACCTGCGGCAAAAGCTAGTCCGTAGGGTAGTAGTCCTATTGCTACTGTAATGACAGACACTCCCAGTAGACCCCCAATTGGCTCAACAAGACCAGTTGATAGCGCAAGCAAACCCGCATATTTTCTAGAATAACCCTCTCTTACTAGAGGAGCTGCTACGGCTAACCCTTCAGGAATATTCTGCAGACCTATAGCCATGGCAACAGAGAAACCGGTTGCAATATCCTCCACCCCAAATGACACTCCAACAGCAAGACCCTCTGGGAAATTATGAATCGTTATTGCAATCACAAGCAACCAGACCCTGGCCAATCTTGACGAAGGTCCTTCCTGTCCTTTCTTGAAGTGTTCATGAGGAAGATACTTGTCAGCTACATGCACAAAGAGACCTCCCAGTGCGAAACCAACTCCAACTACAAACACAACTCCTGCTGCTCCAATTGCCCATGCCGGAGCTACAGCCAGCCATTCAGGAGTATTGAGATGATCAAAAGAGGGAACAAGGAGGCTGAATGCGGATGCGGCCAACATAACCCCTGCTGCGAAACCTAGCATCACATCCAGACTTCTTCGGCTGAAATCTTTCCTGAAGAATATCGGAATGGATCCTACTCCGGTTGCAATCCCCGCTAACAGGCTGGCAATTATACCCATAGAGAATGGATCTGAGAATAGCTGCATTAGATTCTCCTCTAACGAAAGCTGTAAGTTTCTCGTAGTATAAGGCAATTACTGTAGAAAAAAATGGTGGACCCAACGCGATTTCAAAGCACGTTAGGATTTCAAGCAGATAGAAGGTAAGATATGAAAAGGATTCAATATCAAACTGAGTCCGTAGAAGGTGAGTGATACAATGTCCGAAAGACAAGAGAGATGGAGGCGCTCCCCAGAACTTCTTGAGGATGCCTTTAACGCATGGCAAAAGGCAAATGGTAATCTAAACCCGAGTTCTGTCGTTGCTACAGTGGATGAGGATGGATCCCCAAGGATTGCACCTTTTGGGAGTCTACGGGCGGTTAATCCTCGATTACTACGACTGATTATTCATCGTTATCATGATACACTTGCCAACCTCAAACGTGATCCTCGTACAATGATTGCTATGATTTGTCCTCCTGATGTTGCAGTAAGTGTTCGAGGTTTGGCAAGAATTGTCGAGGAACCATTCTCTCTTGATGAAAGATATGCCTTAGTAGAGATTGACATTGATGAAGTGAAGAACGATATGCCTGTCAGACTTGGGATAGAAACAGGTATCGCTGTTTCACCTACTGGTCCTTTTGTTGCTTGGTGGAAAGAACTTTGGAAAAAGATGGGTGAGGATTAAGTGGCGATTCTGACTCGATTTGATAACCGGTTATCAGAACACATGTTTCACACAGTATAAAGACCAGCGAGGGCATTGAATCGATTATCAAAGATATACGTTAGTCTGTTTACAGAATCCTAGAAACAGAGTTAAATCGAATCACACAAGTGGTATGGATTGTGAAAATACAGTGAACAGCGAATCTAATAGCTTCTCTTGGAAAGGATTAGCTGCACTAATAGTAATTCTCATCATTGTCAGTATCATCGCTTTCCTATTATCCAGCATAGAGAGCTTTCTAGCAGGTGTTGTTGTCATCTTCATAGGGTTCCTAATCAGCTTCTTCCGAGATGATCTGAAACGAGTTCTTGGACTCTCAACTCAACGGAAGGAACCAGCTCCAGTCGCTGAAGCTGAAGAAAATTCCCTTGATATACCGGACAAGATGATTAACTTGGAAATGGACAAAAAAATTTCAAAAGAAAGACAAAGCCTT
Source organism: Candidatus Thorarchaeota archaeon (assembly GCA_016839345.1). The sequence goes on from JAEOUL010000328.1 coordinate 2,075, forward strand.
GCGAAGACAATCGCCAAATACAACGAAAAACCCAAGAAACAGCAAAAGCTTGCACTCGAGATTGTAAAAGAGGCAACTGCTCTTCTTGCATTACTCGATCAGGCAAAATCTCAGGCTATTCAATCTAGCAAACATGATTTGGTTGCACATTACGAGCAAATTCAAGTAGAAATAGAAGGAATCCGTGAGAAATATAATCAGTAAGAATTGGTGGGCCCGGCGCGATTTGAACGCACGACCGACAGGTTATGAGCCTGCTGCTCTACCAAGCTGAGCTACGGGCCCCTAGCTCATACTATTGGCTTGGAACTCGTGATTGATATTAAGCTTGCGAATGGAATCCAATTTGATGAAAACAGGTAACGACTCAGAGCATCTCGAGTGAAAAGAAGCTACTCCATAAGTGAAAAAAAGAATCGAGGAATTTCTGACTTTATATTCTCCTGAATCAACAACGAGGCAACTCCAAGGTGCGGATTTGATGATACTGTTATTCACCTCAGACCATTGTGCATGGTGTGGTGTCCTTAAGGCCATGTTAGAAGATGAAGGCCGAACCTTGGGAACTAACCAAGAAATCTATGAAGTCAATGTTGAGAAACAACATAGAATCGCTGAGGCGTTTGGAATTCTGGCAGTCCCCACACTTGTAGCAGGATCATTCAAAATCTCTGGTGTACCCACATCCAGCGACCTTCGTTCTTTTCTTTTGCAGGCTGTTTCAAGAGGTTTCCTGAAGACTGGTACAAAGATGGTAAAATCGGTTCTTCGTGATGTCCGTCAAATCAGGGCATCTGAAACTCAAAATGACCAAATACTCCGGACAGTGTCTTAGTTCAAACGCGACCTCTACATAATCTTAATAACAGCAAAACAAAGTTCTCGATGTTACATAGCCCCGATAGTGTAGCCCGGCCCAGCATCTAGGCCTTTCGAGTCTAAGACCCGGGTTCGAATCCCGGTCGGGGCACCACTTTTTGTTTTAGTACCCGTTTCTCGTGTCATAACTGATAAATCACACCACACCATAGATTACGAGGTAACTCGGATGCGAACGAGGGAGAAAGAGAAATGACTATGATGACAGGTGGCGAGGTCCTGACAAGGTGCCTTTTGCAAGAAAATATCAGGTATGTTTTCGGAGTTCCAGGGGATCAACTCTATCCCTTTCTTGA
>JAEOUL010000329.1 GCA_016839345.1 Candidatus Thorarchaeota archaeon
GAGGATCTTTGTGGTTCAGGCAGGCGCGTATCCACTTGATCGGCGATGGTTGTCAGGCTTTGGGCGGTCACCTCTTTGACAATCTGTTCAGCCTGATCGAAACGCACCATCATCTCTCGATGCACCTGATCGATGCTACAACCGCAAATTGAGTCATGGGGGTGGTTCTTGAGTAGCCATTTCCACGCAGTATCCATGAATCCGGTTGGGTAAGGTCTATCAAGATAGAACCAGATGTATGAGCTCATTGGTTCTACTCTCATTGTCAATAAATCTTCAACTCTCTGATTCCAGATCTTAATCCACATTCTTGCAGAGTATGTGTCCTGAAGAAGAGGTGCTCTGGCAGGTGAGCGAAACTCTCCAAAATATTTTGGAGTGTCAAATTCTGAATTACTGATTGCCTGCTCTAGGTGGTCTGAGTAGTCACGGAGTGAGCCAATGGATATGTCATGACCTTCTTTTCTCATTCTATTTACATAATCGATTGCGAAGGCCTGAGGGAATCGGTGATCAGAGCCATTCATCAATAGATGGATTGGAAACGGTGAGAATGGTTCTAGCTCTGTAATATTATCATCAACGAGATTGGCAAAGCTCTCATAATCCTCTGGAAGAATCGCAAAGTTACCATAACCTCCTGGGAGATAGATCCCTCGAATCAACGCTTTTGATGACTTGTGCGAGGTCCATGAAAATGGTACTGTCATTATTTCTGATGGCACTCCACGCCAGAGAACGGTGGTTCGTAGATCGGTGAGATCATAGAGAAGTTGGGGGATTGCTGAAGAATGACCAAACTGGTCTGGAAGATAGGCCACATCCATGAGTGGTATTTTCAATTCTTTAGCCAGTCTGCTACTGACCTCTAGATTTCGTATTAGGCTCTCACCACCTACCAACCATTCATCGGGAAGGAGATACCAAGGTCCAACTGCTATTTTTCCCTCTCGGATTCTCTTCAGAAGTTCATCCTTATTCTCAGGTCGAATCTCTAGATAGTCTTCAATCAGGATGGTCTGCCCATCAAGCATGAAATAATAATCATCTTGTTTCAGTATGTTGAAGAGTTCGTCAATCAAATTCACGAGCTTCAACCTGAACCTTTGGAATGGCAAATACCATTCTCTATCCCAGTGAGTATGAGGAACAATGATGACCTTGGTTTTCATCTCAAACACAATAGGCTATTGACCTAACATCGTTATGTTTCTACTTGTTCATGGTGTCAACATAGCTGAAATCATTGGTGAGAAGAATGGAATCAACCAGAATGCCCAAACGAACTTAGAGAATTTGTGGAACTTGGCTGCAGAAACCTCATCTCCTTTTCTTAGAACCCTTATTGCCCAGACAGCATGAATAAGCATGAGTAGAATTGCTGCAAAGCCTGTCACTATGTGGAATACGGTATCGAGAAATCCTAGAACCGATCCACCAGCTTGCATTTCAATCATCATCAATAGAGTGCCTGTTGCATCGCAGACGACGCCTACACAAAACATGATCACAAATGCTGGTTTGAGATCATTCGTGATTTGTTCACCCCATACTGCTATTGAATAAGTGATTAGTGCTGCAGTAACAAAATACATTCCGAGGACCATAGAGCTCACTTCGTTTCAGAGCTCTCTTTCAATCTTCCGACTATATGAGCTTATGATTAGAGAGACTTTTAGGATGCAACTGTGATATGTATAATCTCCTATTCTTGTGAAAGGAGAGGTTGAAGCGTGATAATCATAGGAGGTTGAACTCTTGAAGCGGGATATAATCGTACTACTAATGTTGATGTTGTTTGTTGTTTCAATACCAGCAAAGACTGAATCAGCAGTTATCACAACAGATGATTTTGATCCCTCAAAATATGTGATTTCTCAGACTGAGATGCCTATCTATGAGCTGATAACTCCAGAGGTGAATGCAACCCACACTGCAGAAATGGCTCGTTCACTCACACCAATTCCAGAAATCTCTACTGAGGAAACGGAATATGGTTTCGTAGTGAACTATCTGAACCAGACATTTGAGATTGACAAACGAGATGGATCGATGTGGTATGCTGACTATAACAAGATCTGGAATGTTGCACTAGGAATTGAGGTTCCAACACCAGAAAGCTGTCAGGCAACTGCTGATGCTTGGTTGCGTGAGAAGGGACTGCTTCCAAGCAATGCAGTCCTGAGAAACATAGGGTCAACCAATGTATCAGCCTACAATCCCGATGCTGCAGAATTAAAGACAAAAGTTCTACAGTGGCATGTGAACTACGAGTTCATGATAGGTGACCTACCAATTGCAGGAGAAACTGCTCAGATCTCAGTAATGATAGGCAACAACGGTGATATGGTTGGCTTTGACTGGAAGTGGAGGGATACAGCACCTGAACCCTATACGACATCGAACCTCATCGACTACGATTCAGTCCTCGATGCGCATGGAATAAATCCTGAAGAAGTCGTCGATCATCGATTAGTCTACAAGACTGATGAAGATGAAGGTTCAACTCTCCTCTACCCAGTGTGGGAGATCAAAATCATCAAGGATGCTTCAGATGAGATTCCGGGTATTCACAATCTCGTTTATCTTGATAGCACATTGTTCGACCCTCGGGTTGAGATTACAACTCCTGCACACGGCATATCCATGATGCCTGGGACCTCCATAACATTCGACTGCAGTGTGTCATTTGGAACACCTCCCTACACATACCAATGGGGCTCTGACTTCGATGGAATTCTCAGTACAGGCAAGTCTTTCACAACAATTTCCCTCTCGGAAGTGACAAAGAAGGGTCATCCTGTACCTCATGCTATATCTGTCAGAGTCAGAGATGCAGAGGATAGAGGAGCAAGTGACTGTATTGCTGTCACAATCGAAACTGTTGACTTTGAAATGGATCCCCAGATTACGCTCATAGCAGTGAGCGGTGGAGCTATAGTTCTAGTCGTATCATTACTGCTCCTTCGTAGAAGGAGGGCTGGATTTGTCATTCTCTTCCTTCTCATGATGATGTCTGCATTCATGTTCTTTCCAGTTTCATTCGCTACGAGCGATGTGAATGTGAATCGAAAGCTGACTCCCAGTGCTCCATCTGGCGCTTATGACGACGGTGTCAAGGAGGTTGGAATCGAGTGGGTAGGAATGTCGGACCTCGGTAGTCCCCTGTGGAACACAGAAACTAACATCGAGGGGTTCTATAACTGGATGGGCACTGAGGGAGGATTCAGCAGGGAGTTCAATTGGGGTGAATGGTCAGCCTGGGAGGAGGACTTCAAGGAAGTCGGTCAGGGCGGAACAGACGTCGAGTGGGTTGACTGTGTTGACTTTGTATACTATCAAGACCATGGTAATCCCAATGGTGTTTCTTTCACTTCACATCATGACGATGGTTGGTTAAGTCCTGGAGAAATGAGACTGGGTGATGGTGATCTTGAAACGATTGTTTTTGATGCCTGTAGTCCACTTGGATGGGAAAACGAAAATGGTGACACTGTTTTCGAACGATGGGGCCAAACTCTACAAGGTCTACATCAAATCTGTTCCTTTGCGACTACTAGCCATAATGCACAGAAAAGAGGAGTGTTATTCGGACTCTTCATGACTGGATATACTATCATTCAGCCAAGAACAATTGCTCAGGCATGGTTCAAGGCATGTGCTGAAACTGAGGGTAGTGACATTCAAGCTGCAGTGTTCTATGCCTCAAAGTCGCCGGATCCATTCAATCCTCAGCTTGATGATCCGATCAATGATCATGCATATGGATTTGGATACGTCTGCTCAGACCCGACACCTGGGACTTTCAGCTGGTATGTCTTCATCACATCTAACTGTTGATGAGGCTGGAAGGGGAGTTTCCCCTTCCTGTACCACTTAGCGGCAATTAGCGACAATTCTGAAACTCAAGTGTTTATGGTTCTCAGTCGTACTGAGGTTTCTTAGAGATTGAAGTTATTGAAAAGAGAAGTTGAAGTGATTATCCCAATTTTGCAAGTTCTTCTTCTCTGAGCTTTTTCTTGAACAATTTCATAAGGATTGTCAGTGGCAGCTCGTCCCTAAACTCCACCCATTTTGGTACAGCATATGGTTTCACTCTGCTTTTCAGAAAATCAATGATTTCCTGTTCTGAAACCTTTCCTCTGTACTCGGGCTTCAACTGGATGAATGCTTTTACTCTCTCGCTTCCGGGTCTCTCTGGATCGGGAACACCAATCACCCCTGCGACATCTACTGCCTCATGTTCGTAGAGGATATCATCAATGACTCTACTGTACACCTTGTTGCCTGAAACGTTGATCATGTCCTTTATCCGATCGACGACCTTGAAGTAACCATCATTGTCCATCTCGACGATGTCACCCATAGGCAACCAACCACCTTCCATCAATCCACTCCTTGGAGTTGGCCAGTATCCTTTCATTATCTGAGGTCCTCGAATCCAGAGTTCTCCACGTTCACCAATTTGAAGTTCATTGCCTGTTTCAGGATCAACGATTTTGATTTCAGTATCAGGGACTGGAATGCCTACTCCTCTTTTTGTTTCAGCCATGAAGCCCGTCACCTTTGACAGTGCTGATACATTGATTGTGACAATCCCTGATGTTTCTGTTGCACCATATCCCTCTCCCATGGGCACACCAGATATCTCCTCAAACTCCTCTGCAAGATCAGCTGGTAAACCTGCTGCGGCTGAGTAGTAGAATATCTGCGCTTTCTTGAGGTCCATCTTAGTAAACATGGTATAATGTGCTGGAACGGCAAACACGACAAAGGGTCGATGCTTGTTTATCACCTCCACGATTTTTGAAATATCACGAGCATCCATCAAATACATCTTCAACCCCCACGATATGCACGCGTGGATCGCCCAGTGCCCATATGTATGAAAGATAGGCACGCAGATCACTCCCGCGCTTTTGCCGATGATTCCTTCCTTTAGCGGATTCATCATCCAATGGATTGATTGTCTAGTAGCGGTTGTTAGATTGTAATGTGTCAACATTGTCCCTTTGGGTTGTCCAGTTGTGCCCCCAGTGAATGGCACTAGGGCGATGTCTTCCTTTGGGTTGATTTCGACTGTTTCTGTGTGGGGTTCATATTTATCAATCAGGTCCTTTAGCAGGTGATATCCTTCATCCTGAATTGGTTCCATTGCGGGGTGCTCATAGTCTGGAAACAGTTTGGTTGGAGTATAAATTATCGTCTTGATCTTTGTTTGGTTTTTCACATTGTTTAAACGGTCAACACGCCTGTATGAACAAACCACAATTTCAGCACCACTCTCACTCAGTTCGTATTGTAGGTCATCTTCCTTATGCAATATACTCAATGGGACATGAAAGGCACCAATCTTCATGGCTGCATAGTCTGCGATTATGAACTCAGGACATGAAGGGAGAACTGTCGCGATAGCGTCACCCTTCTTAACTCCAAGGTCAACAAACGCTGACGCTAATCTGTCTACTTTATCCTTCAGTTCAGGGTATGTCATCTCCTCATCTGCGTATTCGCAAGCAACTATATCAGGGAATTCTTTTGAGGTATCTTCAAGATACTTGTACACATTCATTTCAGGATATGGAGCCATTGATTCTTCAAGTTTGAAGGGTCCTATTTTATAGCTATTAAGCCATGGTTTTTCTCCAATAACTGTCTCGATTTCTGTCACTCCAGTTCTCTTTTTGATAGATGTCAAGACAGGCTTAGCCTTTGGCTTCCTTATTTCCTCTACAAAATCAGCATCTGCATGTACGATATCAACCAGCCAATCTAGTTCCAGCTCTTCAAGCTTCTCTTTTGTTGGTCTACCTTGCTCGTCCCATCCTCGATAATTGTAGTAAGCATCGAGAAGTACATCCAAGTTTACAATGTGTCCCTCCGCCGGACCCTCCGGCAGTGGGTCTTCCAACAGGCGAGGAGGTAGTGTGTCGTCTGCTCGAGTGAAACCTTCCCTCAATATGTATGCACGTTCGAGATTGTAGATTCTCTCTCCTGTCTTTCGAAACTCCTCAGCTGTCATTTCATACCCCATTAGAGTAGTCATCAATTTGGCCCAATCTTCAGTCGTGAGAACCATGCCCATGAACTTGCAACCGCCAATTGCATCAAAATTACCCAATGCGTCCTCGAAATTTTTGACAACTAAAGCGGCTTCTGGGATTTCCTTCAGGGGGTCTCCGACATCTGCATCATCGACAATCATGAATGGCATGGCAAGAAAGGCAGGTCCTTCAATATACGCAGTTATATGGTCTCCACCACGATTGGCTGTAGCATAAGCTAACCCTGTAATCTTGGCTGCTCGACTATCATAACCAGGAAGCTCAAGACCCTTGACATGCATTGCAAATCTCTCGGAACCTTGACCAAGTTTCTCCGAAATCCTTTTCGTACCCTCAGCAAGTAGATTTCCTACTCCTTCACGTCTTCCAATCCTGTGAATGATATCTACAATTAGCTGTGCGTTCCCAAAGGAAAAGTCCATCCCATCAACATCCTGATCGGTTAAGATCCCCCTCTGGTAGCACTCCATTGCAAATCCAATAGTATTTCCAGCAGAAATGACGTCTATACCGTATTCATTACAGAGGAAATGCGCACGTGTAATTGCCTCTAGATTATCCACACCACACATTGTACCTAAAGAGCTCAAACTTTCATACTCAGGTCCCTCTCCTTTACTCTTGAATGGACCTGTCTTAATCTCAGCAATCCTCCCACAGTGGATGGGACATGCGAAACAGGGCTTTCGATTCACGAGGATATTCTCGTTTATTGCAGTACCATTAATCTTCTCTGCATTTTCAAAGACTCCAGTCTGCCAATTCCTCGTCGGAATGCCTCCTTTGACATTGACTAGATCCACCATCGTTGCGGTTCCGTAGACCTCGAGTGTCATTTTTAATATACTTTGATTCACCCAATCAAACCGCTGCTTCGCCTCTTCCCTATACAACTTGGGATATGCAACTGGTATGTTTAGAGTTCCCTTAGATGCAATTGCTTTGAGATTCTTAGATCCCATCACTGCACCAACACCGCATCGTCCAGCTGCACGCCCCCAGTTTTCCTCATTGCAGTCATTCATGATTGCTGCATATTTGACGAGATTTTCACCAGCGATGCCTATGCAGGCGACATTGAATTTCTCCCCATGCTTCCCTCTAAGAATCCTTGTTGTTTCAGAGGTGTTCTTTCCCCATATCTCCTCAGCATCCAATAATTCTGCTTTTCCGTCCTCAGTGAGAAGGTAAACAGGTTTAGGTGCCTTTCCTTCGAATATCACTCCGTCAAAACCAGAGCGTTTGAAATCTTTTCCCCAGAATCCTGCAGAGTTTGCTTGACCCCAACCATTGGTTAATGGTGCTTTTGTGACTACACTATATCTGCCTGTACTCGGTGAGATTGTGCCAGTCAGTGGGCCAGTCATGAAAATCAGCAAGTTCTCTGGTCCAAGTGGATCGATGCCTGGTTCGGTTTCATCAAATAGTATCTTTGTAGCTAATCCTGCCCCTCCGAGGTACTTTCTCAAAGTTTCGTCATCCGGAAATTCTTCTGTAATTGTCGAAGTAGTCAAATTGACACGCAAGATTTTACCCATATATCCAAACATTTTGAGAGAAACCTCTAATCAAGAAACGAGCCTTGTACGGTTTTATAAGCCTGATGTTTAGAAATTGTCATGAGGAGCTTGGATGAAAGTAACTATCAAATTCTATGCTCATCTTCGAGATCTAACTGGGAAGAAAAGCCCGATAGAGCTGAATTTGGAAGAAGATGCTACAATATCTCAGCTTCTTGAAGAATTGTTGCAGGATTTGAAAATAAAAACGACGCTTCTTGACAGCAATCAAGAAATCAAGCCTGAAATAACACTCCTGAAGAATGGACGAGAAATCAAATTTTTGGATGGACTTGAAACCACACTAGATGAAGGAGACATAATTTCGATCTTTCCAATCGTGGCTGGTGGTTGAAAACGAAAGCAGATTCTATTGAAGCTAATTTATCAATCCGTTTATCATAACACCTGTGTTATAGACTGAACAGGTCAATAAGTTTGA
>JAEOUL010000330.1 GCA_016839345.1 Candidatus Thorarchaeota archaeon
CTTTTTTCCTACCCGCCTGATTTTGACTTGGGTAAGGGTCAACTTGCATCATCAATTTACACCGGAATGATGCTGAAACCTCATATTGTGCATGTCGTTGGTTTCTGTGAAGCTAATCATGCTGCAACTGCGGACAATATCATTGAGAGTTGTAAGATTGCACGACGAGTCATTCATGACTGTCTTCTTGGAATACCGAACCCACTAGAGGATAGGAAAGTGGTGATGCGTAAGAATGAGCTTGTCAAAGAAGCTCAACTACTTATAGCTACTCTACAATCTCTCAGTGATGAATCTGCAAAAGATCGGCTCATTGACCCCGATACATATGTACGAGCAGTAAAAGAGGGAATTCTAGATACACCACATCTGAGAAACAATCCTATTGCCAAGGGATTACTCAAGACCAAGATGATTGATGGTGCGTGTTTGGCAATAGATCCAGACTCGGGCAATCCAATTGATGAAGCCACGAGATTAAGGCAACTAGGTCTGGAAATTGCATACAAACATTCTTTGAGATAATCTATGATTATTTTCTCTCAATTCAAATATCCAACATCAGTAGATCCGTCGGTTGACGGTTCAAATCCGGCCGTCCTGACCATTTTTTCCTTCAATCTGAGGACTGCCAAATCAAAAATCTAAGCGATACTATACTGGAGGAAAATCCTATCACGAATTGGGATTGATTGATATTTCAAGCACACGAACAAGTTCTTTGTAGCGATTACGAATTGTGACTTCTGTGACTCGTGAAGTTGCAGCTATCTCTCTCTGAGTGCGTCTATCATCTTCGAGTATTCCAGCAATATAGAGCGCAGCTCCTGCGATTCCTCCAGGATCTTTTCCCATGGTTATGTATCTCTTTTTGGCTTCTTTGATAATTTCAGTAGCCTTCTTCACAGTTCTTCCTTCTAGCAAAAGATCGGAGGACAGTCTTGGTATCAAGTCTTGTGCAGAAGCAAGTGGTACACTAGTATTGGTTCGAGAAACAATCAGACGAACTGACTGACCAATCTGTTTCCTATCCAAATTTGTTTCAGTCACAATTTCGTCCAGTCGTCTTGGAATTCTATGAATCCGACAAGCAAGGTAAATCGAGGCTGCAACTACTGATTCAATACTTCTCCCCCTCACAAGTTGCTTGGCCAGAGCCTTTCGATATATCAAAGCCGCAGATTCTCTGATATCACGTGGAACTCCGAGTTGTGAGGAGAGTCTCTCCATCTCGCTCATAGCAATACTGAGATTCCTGTGTTCTGAGCTATGGAGCCTACTTCTGATATGCCATTTTCGCATTCTGTAAATAGCAGCACGAGTAATACTTGTGAGTACCTTTCCACTTGCATCCTTGTTTCTCCAATCAATCATGGTTGCTAGACCTTTGTCAGCTATAGTGAAAGTACTTGGCGCGCCTGTTCTTGCTCGTGAATTCCTCTCCTCTGCAGTGAATGCTCTCCATTCAGGACCAGTATCAGCAATACGCTCCGATACAACAAGTCCACATACCGTACAGGTATTCTCTCCTCGAGAATAGTCTTCTGTGAACAGACTCTGTCCGCAACCCATACACACCCTTTTTCCGCGTGAATTTACGTCTAGTCCTTCTTTTGTCATTCTTTTCACTTCATGATTGTAGCTCAGATCTAAAGTAGGACTTTTCGGGATTCGTACAAATAGACTATCAACACATTATATCTGCCTAATCGGCTATTATGCGGGAATACGACGAAATTTACTCTCTACTTATTCTCTCAATCAATACACCATGCTAATACTTGCTTATAAGTGGGTTCCTTTACTTTCGACTTTGTTCGGTTTTGAGAAAACCAATTCAGAATGAATAATCGCGTTTGATTTTTACAGGGTTATCACACCCCATTGTTTATTAACCATTGTTAATAATATTGTCCCTGGAAATATGATGGACAAGAGAGAGTGAAGTTACATTATGGCACCCGGTAAAAGCAATCATTTCGATGTAGCAATAATTGGTGGAGGTCCTGCAGGATTGTCTGCGGGAATTATAGCTGCATACAAGGGTCTCAAGGTAGCTATATTTGAAGGTGGCACATGGGGAGGTCTCTTATCGACAATATATCCATACAAACATGTTTTCAATTATCCGGGCACTCCGAAAATAATGGCTTCTCACTTGGTTGCTGAATGGGTCCGCCAAGCTGCGGATTTAGGGGTCCGTTTGATCAAGGAACGAGTCACAAAAATAACTATTGAAAAAGCTGTAATTACCACTGAAGACGAATACAAAACTCAAGTCGTCATTATCGCGACAGGGATGCGTCCAAATACTCTCGGAATACCGGGCGAGATTGAATTTTCCAAGAAGGATCGCGGTGTATTTCCGTATGTGACAGACCCTGAATTGTTTCGTGACAAGAAAGTGTTGGTAGTAGGAGGAGGTGACACAGCTATCGATGCAGTCATTGACGCTCATAATGTGACCCATGAAATTTGGATTGCACATAGAAAAGATGAATTTCGGGCTGCAGAAACGAGGGTAGATATGATATTGAACGAGAAGATGGCTGAGCCTCTATACAATACAGAACTTGTGGAAATTAGAGGAAAATCCGAGGTTGAAGAAGTCACGCTTCACAATAATAAGACCAAAGAGAATTGGGATTTGGCAGTTGATCGCGTAATAATCGCTGTTGGTTTGGTTCCCAACATAGAGGTTTTCGAGAACCTGGGTCTCAAAATGAATGAGCGGTTCATTGTCGTGGATGCCGAGATGAGGACCAATATAGAAGGCGTCTTTGCTGCTGGAGATATTATATCAGTGTACCAGCTAGCTTCCGTTGCTGCAGCTCAGGGCGCACTTGCTGCACATAATGCATACAAGTACATCAGGAAGCCATATTGGGCTTAGCTACCCCCCAAAAAATCAGCGCTGCAAATCCTTCGGTTGTTAATTCAAATCCAGCTGTCCTAATCACTATTCACTATCTGTTAATATAGTAAGACCAACCAGAGAAAGCCAAGAAAGAAGATATTCTTTTGTATGATACCTCTTCTTGTTGATGGCTTACCAAATGCAATTGAGCCTGCTAACTCTTACTTGACATCCTCAGGTAGTTGAATGACGAAACTACATTCAGTATCTCCCTTTAGTGCAGACTTTACCATCTCATACTCAAGTGGTTGGTCTAGTGCAGCCTCCCAAGGCATCTTAGTGAATCCTCCACTACAGTGACAGAAGTCCGCAGACACGTCAACGTCATCATCTAGAATCGACTCACGCGCCCAAGCACAGTGACAGGCATAATATTTCTTCATTTTCTCATCAGTTGCATCAAGAAACTCCTGCACCATATAGGGAATCTTGGTGTGATAGATAGTGTTCCCTCTCCTTTCACCAATATAGACATCCGGGCGACTCTTTACATACTCAACAACATCATCAGAGATGTATTGGTTGTAGAACAGAGTACCCTCATCCCTGTGTCTTTCTAGCTCTGCTATTCCATCTTTTCGTTTCTGCTTGAGATACTCATCGATACTACCAGCCTTCAGGAACTTCTCACGTTCTCCTTTTCTGAAATCCCGAGGTAATCCATGAGCCACATCTGCCAAAATCTTCTTACAGTCTGCAGGATTCAAAATCTTCTCCATCTTCTCTACTATCTCTTGCGTGACCTTCATCTTTTCAGTGTCTGGCATGCCCAGATGAGGCAGTTTGTCCTTTGGTAATATTTCGTCACGTTTCTCGTTTCCAACATGTTCTTCAAGCCGTTCATGGAGAACGTTCATCACTTCTCCTCCATCGAATATTGACAAAACTGGTAGATACAAGTCCATGTTTTGTATGAAGTATGCATATCGAGAGATTGCAGCATAGTTGAGATAGGTGTTCAATTCTTCAGCAATTAGAATCTTAGAGAATTTACTGAATTCTGCTTCTGATGCAGTTTCTAGTGTCTTGTCAAACTGCCTTAGGAAC
>JAEOUL010000087.1 GCA_016839345.1 Candidatus Thorarchaeota archaeon
AAGATTGGATGCTGGTAATAATGTGACTGCTAATACCATACCAACAATCAAACCTATGACAAGAACTACAAGGTTGAAAAGAATCAACGATCCTAGGACATGGAAGAAATTACCTCCAGTTAATTCCCAAGACCTCTTTAAAGATTCAATTGCTGATAATTCTGAATCAATCACAATTGCTAGAGTCGGAGCAAACCGGACTTGGAGGTAGAGTAAGAATATCCCGCCTATAATGAAGAAAGCCATAGCTGACAAAAGCAGCTCGAATGCACCAGGAAGAATAATCGGATTGAATGGGTCCGAAATGTCAATCATACCCATTGCCCTAGCAGTTAAAATTGTGGCTGGAGTTAACACGATGGCAACGATAAACGACAGTATTAGTTGAACAAGTATTAGGTTCAGAAGCCGACTAAATGAGTGAGAGAAACTCGCACCAACATCGCCTCTACTTTCAGTGTACTCGTCAAGGGTAAACTTGATTGCAGCACCATAGATAATCGCATTAACGACAAAAGCGATGATTCCAAATCCCGCTGTAACTGCTAGTAGGACTATATTTGTTTCTGGAATGAAAATGAGACTCAGCAAGTAACCGAGGGGATCTGTTCCTAGGGTTCCGATGATGTCAAATATTGCATAAAGAATTACGAATGAAACCACAACAAATACCGCTGCTATAACACCAACAATCATGATATATTGCACAATTTTTCTCGACCATAATGAGAATGTTCTCGATACTAGTCCAGATGCACTAAGAGTGTAATCTTGAAATGATGGCTGCAAGGGGTCATGTCCAAAATCATCTTCAATCGCCAATTGAAATCCTCCTTATTCATAGAATCTGTATTTCCTTAGTTATAATTGCTCCGAAAGATTATGCAGGTTTTGGTCTGTTGACAACAATCTCCATGAATTTCATACCACCTGCTCTCTCAACTAATTCTTCAAAGCCAATTATATTGACACTTGGTGTTATCTCAGTGTTTGTCTTTGTCGTCTTTTGGAGTTCCAGTATCAGAGCATTATGGTCACCTGATAAAGGTCCTCGAGGAGCTACATAGAGATTCAGAACATCCATGCTATATGGATCAGACATGTCTTCTTTGGCGACCTCGATTTGCACCTCTTCAACTTGGCTGATTGAGAGAAGCATTTCTCGGAGGGCTGTTAGGTTGACAGTCGCACCCTTGATCTTTTTCTCACTTAAGCCCATGATATCCATCTGTGCTTGGGCATCATTGGTCCTTCCAATGTCCCAGAAGAATGGACCGTCAAAGTCACAAATTGGACATTTCCCCTTCTCCTGATGAGAAGCCACATCGCCAAGGAGGAATCCTTCAAATACAGTTCCGGTTCCATCAAGGTGGAACAGACACATATGACCAGGTTCGTCTTCTCCTACGAAGTCATAGGTTTCATCATCATTGAACCTAATGAGTTCAAAGGCTAGCATAAGGGGCGAAACATTATGATACGGTCCATGTCTATCGCATTGCACGGCGAAAGATATTTTGCTCTCAGATGAGGCATATCCTCCTACAACTCGAACCTCCTTCGCACCCTTATCCATTAATGTGCCAACCATATCATCAACAGCAGGCTCATAGATCTTCTCTCCGGCTAGGAGTAGAACATTTTTCTCTGGAGCTGCATAATCTTTCGCTTCCTTCATGGATCTAAAGAATCTGTTTCGAAGATAGCTTGGCATACCAGCAAAACTGTTCACTTTGAAAAGACCAGCAAGTTCAACCAACCGGTCACTTGGAATTGCCCCACCAGCACTTGTGGCCACATAGAACTTCGACATCTGTCCAAGTCCCAGGTTAACAGCATGCCATCCAAGATGAGGGGCATATGGAAAGAGGTTCATACTAGAGGATTCCCATCCACTTGCCACATATGGATCGATTGCCATTTGGCCAACTTTCACACAGTTCTTATAGAGTAGTTCATTATCATAACGAGTTAGAAACACTGGAGAAGGCAAACCAGAGGCTCTGCCTGAGCTGAGCCAGAATTGCAACGGTGAGAATTGGTAGGTTGCTCTTTCTTTGAGCTTTGCCATTGCTCCATCTTTGCCTATGCGGAGCTTGACCTTAGCACCATTGTTGCGAATAAATTTCGCAAGGTCCTTGTGACCTGCTTCATTTGCATACTTCATCAAATTGCCTATTGCTTCTGCCGATTCCCGGGGCTTTCCATCAGCCTCTGTAGGATTTAAAACGAATTCCTGAAGGTGTTCTCTGTAATCGACTTTCCTGACTAGAGGAACCTTATATTTTGCCCAATCCTCAATGCAAGTGATGTTGAAAGGATCGATATCATTATCTTTGAACAGTCTGCGATAGTAAGGATGATTGGGCCAGACCTGATATCGAATGAATGCCCTGAATTTCTTATCTTGAATCTCTTTTATTTCGTGATGATTTGTATGTTTTAGCTCTTGAAATGTGAAAGTATGTTTTGTCATTTGGCAACCTCCAGTATGTATGCACCAAGAATAGCGCGATAAAGTCCGACATAAGAAAGTTGTGAGTCATAGTTCCAAAGGAAATACACGCCTTTAAGGGTCTGAAGTAGAAACTCATAATAGACTAGTACACAGTGAACAATCGTCTAAGACTAATGGTCAGGAGTGATTTCATTGTCAGAAGCTGATGAAAAACTGCAGAAAGGCATCATTGAACTGGATAAAGGGAACGATAAGAAGGCATTCAGTCTATTCAAGGAAGTCTTTGAAGAGAGGCA
>JAEOUL010000127.1 GCA_016839345.1 Candidatus Thorarchaeota archaeon
AGACCTTCTGACCAATTGGGAAGAGTGTGTTCTAACAGAAACAGACCCACGAGATCCTGATAGTAATGATAACGGGATTTCAGATTACAATGACGACGAGGACGGTGACACACTCACAAATGGTGAGGAATGTAGGATTTATGGCACTGACCCACGTGACCGAGATACAGACCGGGACAATCTGGACGATAACGAAGAGATTGAAGACTGGAGTACAGACCCCTTGAACAAGGACTCAGACTTTGATGGATTAGAAGATGGTCCAGAAGTGCATGACTATGGTACAATGCCAAACCTCAACGATACGGATTCAGACCTGTTGAGCGACTATGAGGAAGTATTCCTTACCTATACAAGCCCACTGACAAACATGTCACATCCTGGTGTCTTGGACAGTCTGTGGGATACAGATAATGACGGACTCACAAACATTGACGAGCTGAGGGTGTACGGAACATTACCCAACGACGCTGATTTTGACAACGACGACTTGGAAGATGGGGAAGAGGTCATGCTGGGCACAGAGCTCGACAATCCAGATACGGATCTGGATGGACTTACAGACGGTGCAGAGTATCATCTCTATGGCACATCGCCGTTGTTGACTGACACTGACAGCGACCTGATTGGGGACTATGATGAGGTGATTGTCTACGGAACCAATGGAACATTAGTGGATTCAG
Source organism: Candidatus Thorarchaeota archaeon (assembly GCA_016839345.1). The sequence goes on from JAEOUL010000127.1 coordinate 684, forward strand.
ATTTTGATCTGCTCACAGACTATGAAGAGATTTTCACCTATGGATGCAACCCACTCATGGAAGATAGTGATCTAGATTCAATCAGTGACTATGATGAGGTCATCACGTATGACTCAGACCCACTTTCTCGAGATGGAGACATGGATGGTCTCAGTGATTTCTCCGAGATCTTTGAGTATAACACATTGCCCCGAAACAATGACACAGACTCTGATTTGATTTCTGACGGTCAGGAAATCAATGTATACCAGACTTCGCCCTTGATGGCAGATACTGACCAAGATACAATCGATGATTACACTGAGATTTTCATATTAGGCACAAATCCAAACAGTCAAGATTCAGATTCAGATGGACTCCTTGATGCATTAGACTTCATGCCAACTGTGCACTGGATTTTCCCAGTGATAGGAGTTGGGGTTGTCCTATTCGTGGCTGCTGTTGGTGTGAAGCGATTCCGCGAAACCTACATGGTTGAGGAGTTTGTGACCGAGGCAGAGCCTGCGAGTCTTGGACTTGAGCCAGGAATGGATATTGTTGTGGAGTATAAGATACGCAACGGCAGAGTGATATTCGGAGTAGTTGTACGGAATGGTTCCAAGAATCCGATGCAGAACGTACAGGTGATATTGGGTGTTCCAGACCTGACTGATACTATCAAGACTGAGAGCCTTGGAATTGTGGATCCTGACACTATCTCAGTGGCTGAAATCGAGTTCGAGCTGCAGCCAGGCGCTGAGGGTGAGCTGATTGGCATGGTCGAGTATGACAATGTCGAAGGCGAGCACATGATTGTTAACCTGAGGCCTGTCAGGATTGTTGCATAAGTTTAACTAACAGCAAAGGTAACCTGAGAGTAGAGGGTAGAAATGGTTGACGATGACAGAGCAGATGAAATTGTCAAACTAATGGAAGAAAACCCTGATTGGGTTTATGAAGTTGAACCATAACTAAGATTGAATGACAGAATAATAGATTCTATGTTTCGCGTGTATAAAGAAATTACTCCTAAATATCCAAGCGACGTGGAGGGTTTTCTTAGAGACCTATTGATGTATCCTGAGTGGAGAGAGAATGAAAGAACGTTAGAGCTCATGGCTTGGATGCTGGAACAAATTGGATCTTGGGCAATGGTCATACTCGAGGATGACTATCCTGAGCTATTAGAGAATGATACAATCCTCCAAGCTATTGGCAGAATCGTGAGCAAACCGAAATTTAGTGAGAATTTCTGCATGTATGAAATCTTGAAGTTCATTCAACGTCATGAAGTTCTCTTTAATTCGTCATATATTCGACAAGGGTTACTTTCGAATACTAGTACAATTGGGAAGACTATAACCGACTTCGAAAATGTCTGTTTGGAAACATACTCGGATAGGAACACCTATGCATCATTTTGTGACTTGCTTAAAGAGATCAGAAAGATCGATTTCCTATACAATGATGAAAATATGCAAAGAGAATTGATCGCAACCGTACCAGTAATCGTAGAGTTTCTGATAAATCATCGAAACTTTGAAACAGGAGGCGGATATGTTGGCGACTATGTGTTAGATAACATTCTCGGAATTCCAGCATATACATCTCATTATGATTTGCAAATCGCAATCTTTCACTTCCTGACTGAAGACCGACAAGAATCACATTACAGTGCTCGTATGGGAATTGATTGGGTACAAAGGTTGCTTGAGGATGACATCCTCAAAGATTCTCCAATAGTTCGAGCTGGGTTTTATGAATCTAAAAGAAACGAAGTCGAGTTTTCTAACGAAGATATAGAATTCATACTTAATGGGATAAGAGATAGTAAGTTTCCATGGATTTCATTCCTGGAAATCCAAAAGATTCCAAAACTTTGGAACAATGACCAGATATCGAAGCTGCTCCATTCAAGAATAGCCGACATAGCAGAGTACATACAAACTGTGAGATATGTAACATCAATCGTGCTTGATATCTACAAAGATCCGATTCTGATGCGTTCAACATCCGTTATTCAAGCATTGAAACAAAGGGTGGACGAACTGGATACTACATGGCCTCATGATGACAATCTTCTGAAAGAAGCCTGTCGGGGAATAGTTGGTGTCGAAGATAGGATGTGGATAAGAACCCTGAATTCTTGGCAATTGAGAGAATCAAAGATTCTCAAGAATATCCAAACCAATCCGGATTTGCAATCAGAAAAAGAATTTCAGAAGTCAGTCATTCAATACATCGTTTCAACCAGAAAACAGGTAGCTGGGTTCAAACGAGAGATAAAAGCTTTAGATGAATGGGCTGGTCCCGAAGCTATGATAGAGAAGTTTGCCGAGGAAATGGCTCCTATTTTCAAGGTTATTTCTGAGTTGAGAGAGTATCAAGGTCTGAAAGAGGACAAAGATATCCAAGAAGTATTAGGAGATTTGATTAACGAAATACCAGATTATCTCTCATTCTTTAGAAGAAGTCTTAAAGGCTAAGATCGAGTTCGAGCTGCAGCCCGGAGCTGAGGGTGAGCTTGTCGGTATGGTCGAGTACGACAATGTTGAGGGTGAGCACATGATTGTGAACCTGAAGCCGGTCAGGATTGTGGCATAGGCGAATGATGAATAAAGGGTTTATCACCATCATAATTATTAGTCATTAATGGTGGAATCCAAAGGCACTGAGAAAGATGACAGAGGATTATGAAAGACTAGTAAGAAGAAACGGTCGAAAAGTGAAATGGAGTGAATTTGTAGGCTCTACTACTTTCATCGAGTCCAAAAATCTTGCAAGACAAGTGGGTTGTGAGAGATTATATCTGAAATTTGAGGGAGGAAATCCGACTGGTACGCAGAAAGATCGCATTGCACTCGCAATAATGGACTCTGCAAAACAACAACATGCTACAGCAGTAACAGCTGCGACATGCGGCAATTTTGGTGCTGCACTTGCATGGGCTGCTAGGGTCTTCGATATCCCTGCGCACATATTCATTCCTGAGGGATATCACGTTCCCAAGGACCGGATGAGGCGCATCAAAGAAACCGGAGCTGAACTGCATTTTGCTCCAGGCCAATATGAAGACCTCGTCGAGTTGTCAAGTAAAACAGCAGAAGAAGAGGGTTGGTTTGACGCAAATCCGGGAACGGAAGGTGTAAAAGAAATCTCTATCGAGGCCTATGCAGACATTGCTCAGGAAATGTACAGAGACATCCGAAGACCACCAAACTATGTCTTCATACCTGTTGGTAATGGAACAACCCTAGCAGGGATTCATCATGGGTTCAAGCGATTGTTTGAAGCTGGAAAGATTCAGTTCCTGCCAAGACTCGTTGCCACGAGTACGAAACGCGGCAATCCTATTGTTAAGTCATTTAAAATGAATAGTAAAGAAATCCATGATTTAAGAAGAGATGAGATTAAAGAAACTAGGTTTAATGAACCTCTTACCAACTGGCATGCATATGATGGGCAAGAAGCCTTGGATGCCTTATACGATTCACGAGGATTTGCAGATTACGCTTCAGAAACAAAGATGATTGAGTTTTCAAAACTGCTACGTCAAGAAGAGGGTCTCTATGTTCTCCCAGCTGCTGCTAGTACGCTCGCAGTTATGCATGCTCTAGCAGATGATAAGGTCACAATGAAAGGAACCTTTGCAGCTGTGCTTACTGGTAGGGATTTCGAGTAGAGCTATTTTCAAAGAGTAAGACGCATTTTGATATTTCCATCATCTTCCACGCACAGCACAACAAATCCGAACTGTTCATAGAATCTCTGAAGCGGTATTCCAATCTCATTCATGGCCTCAGTATCAAGCTCAATTGCTTTGAATTCACTCACTTTAGCCCATTCTATAAGAGCTCTCAGGACAACCCCTCCAATTCCTTTTCCTCTTGTTCTGATGGCGAAAGTATCCAAGTAAAACACATCTCCATGCTCATGTTTTAATGGATAACCCAGAATCACTCCTTCAGGACTATCATTCGCTACCAGAAAGAGGAGTAGGACATTCTTCTCAGTCAAAATTGTCTGTAATTCCTTACTATCATAGCGGAGAGACTCTCGGAATGATTGAATCTCAAGTTCCTTGAACCATTCTTCATAATGAGATGACCAAGAGTTTGTAATTTCAATACGTAGTCCATCCCCAAAAACTTTGACTAGTTGACTTCTCATTCTGTCCCAAACATCTTGAGGAGTTGATGAAATCATAGATTGGTGCTCCACTTAGAACCCTATTTCTTCAGACCATATCTTCGAGCTGCTGAGTCTATGAGCTTTTGGATCAATTGGTCATAGGTATAGCCCGACTTCATCGCCATATATGGAAAGAAGGATATGTCTTGATTATCTGGATCAAAATCCATTCCGGGTAACGGGTTTATTTCCAAGAAGTACAGGTTTTCATCATCATCCATCCGAAAATCGATTCGTGCGAAATCTGGAATCTCTAGTAGTCTACATATTTCAATAGAAACACGTTCTATTTTCTTTTTCAGGTCTTTGGGAATTTTTGCAGGGCATACATAGTGGTCTAATCCTTCGTAGATTGTCTTGGCTTTCTGGCCAAAAACACCAGCTACTTCCGCAGGAAACTTGGAGAAGTCTATCTCTAATATAGCTAGAACTTCAGGTTTGGAACCAAGACCGTCTAGGACACCTACACTGAACTCACGACCTTGAATAAACTGTTCAGCTAAGATTGGTTGGTTATACTCCTTCAGCATGGCACCTAGTTTCTTAACAAGGTGCTTCTTCTCAATCACAACATTATCCTCATTGATTCCCACAGACGATCCTTCTTCATTTGGTTTCAGGATTATAGGATATTTGAACTCAAGATTATTGACCTGTCTGACATTGGAGAGAATATGAAATTGAGGGGTCAATATATTATGGAATGCTAAGAATTTCTTCGTCCAACCTTTATTCAGGCAAACTGCCGTTGAAAGAACGTTGGCACCAACATAAGGAATTCCAAGCATCTCTAAAATCGCAGGAATATGAGATTCTCGACTCTCGCCCCGAATACCTTCAGCTCTATTGAATACAATGTCTGGTTTGACTTTCTTTACTGATTCAAGAAAATTCTCGTCTGCTTCAATGAATATGTACTCATGACCTGAAGATTCTATTCCATGCTTAATCATCTCTATAGTATGAGGAGGATCGTATTCAACTTCGAACTCAGACTCATCCATTCTTGTGTTTAGTACTAATGCAACCTTCATGAAATATCGCCCAAATTTGTATACACTTTCGTTTAAATCCTTAATATATGGACAAAATGGTAAACAAATGGGCTATAGCTCGAAAGAATCAATCTCCTCTTTTAAAATGGACATTACTCTGTCCTTCAGGTCAGCAGGAATACTAATCGGCTCGTAGACAGTGATGAATTTCTTGAAGAGCTCGTCTTCTCGATTTTTGGCTTCATTATATAAATCAGAGGCTTTGAAATCTTCAACCAATTCTCCTTTTGCATTCTTCCTTGCAGCAGAATAAAACGCAAACAATTGCTCATCCATCGCTGTTTCGGAGTGTAGATAGGTCAGACTTGAGGAGCCTCCAAATAATGTGAAATGATTTTTGTGTTCTCTGTCCAGCATGTTTTCCTTGAAACCTACTTGAGCAGGATCAACGCCTCCACCTTTACAAAGGAGGAACATCTTGGCACAGACTGCACACTGATGACACCATCTATAGTCACGGCCAGCTTCAGTTTCAGTAAAACAGCTCATCTGGTATTTAGCATAGTCTGGATAACGGTGGACAAGAATTCGCTGCACCATCATATCCATCAGAGGTTCGATTAAACTACCTGTACTCACAGAACGCCCTGAGAACATCTTTGTCATCTGGTCTATATGTACAGTCCAGTTGTGGGTCTGATCCCAACATGGATTCACAAGCCACCCATACTTGTCCATATATGTTGCAGACGTAGTCTGTTCATTACCGAACAGAATATATTTCCCTTGAAGTGCATACGCGAGTGGAATGCACTCAAGTGCATATTCAGTAGATTGAAGTCCCCAACCAAATTCCGAAAAAGGCAATCCCAGGAATGGATAGTCCCTTAGTTTTCCAGTTTCATGATTAATTATATGTAATTCTTTGTTGAACTCCTTTTTGAACTGCTTCGCAAGAGCGGTCTTGTGTTTTTCTTCATATGTCATACTTGGTTCGATGAAATAGGCCATTTCTGGGTCTATCTCTAATTCATCAGCTAATGCATAAGTGAGCAGACTATCTTTTCCAAAACTCATACCGATAATTGCACGAAATCCAGACTCTACAGGTGTGTCAGATGGAACCTTGATTGTTGAATCCAAAAATCGATATTGTGTGTTGAAAAATCTGCGAACATATTCGACAGTATCAGTACCATCAACATCAGTGCAGGAGGGTATGTCCCTAATAAAATTCTCAACAAAATAAGATTCTAAGAGAGGACGACCTGAGTGGTAGAGAATCTCCTGCTTATCAAAAATAATTGGAAAATGCATGGTTGTTGCGAGAGCAAGGTTGTCAACTAAAGCAAGTCGTGTTTGTTCGGGAGTCTTCTTCCAGTAGTCATGTGGATATGTAACTGGAAATGAGGTTTTTCTAAACTCTACAGCAAATCCACGTTCGATTGATTCGGAATGTATCTCAAGCATGACAAACACAAACTCGATGTCAATCTATTCTGGATAACTGTTTTTGTTTTGCAAAGATTCAGTCGCATGAGAAAGGAACCTTAAGTAGCTGATTGGTAGTTAATATCATATGTCGCTAGAAATCTATACTGCGGTCTTTTGGATCTTTGCGATAGTTTCAACATACCTCCAGGATAAGGCTTCTGTGGGTGAGAAGAAAGTCGCATCCCTGACCACTCTAATGAAAATAATTCCGGCTTTGAGTGCTGTGATATTTGTCATAATCTTCCGACTACCCAGTATGTTCACTATTTTACTGGCTGCCGCTCTTGTGTTCTGTATGCTGGGGGATGTTGGGATGGAAGTGGATCTTGTTCCAGGAATAGGTATGTTTCTGATAGCTCACACCCTCTACACAACCAATTTCCTTTGGCAGTCCTCTATAGTGGGTTTGACAATGATGCCAGCAATATTAGCTTCCATTTGCATTGTTATAGGAGTTGGCTATATTATCATATTAATCAGATATCTTCGTTCATCAGGTCCTGAAATTCCACCATTTATACTTCGAGCTGGAACACTGTATTTCATCATAATCTCCGCAACACTGAGCACATCCATTCTCCTCTGGCAGACATCAGGAGCCCTACTGGGATACATTCCGGTCCTTGGAGCTCTTTTCTTCATAATCTCGGACTCATTCATCACGATTAACCAGTTCCACCACAAGGTATCGCGCCATGAGTTTTACATTATGCCAACATACTATCTTGCAATTTTCTTGCTCTCTCTCTGTGTGTTTGTATATGCGTTCTAGAAACACATAATGTAGATATTGAATGAAAATGGAAAGAAATTGCTTGAAGTAGCTGCAAAGTTTGATAAGAATTTGCGCTGAACGTGCCCGAAGGGAATGCTTGTGAACACTGATGAGCTACTGGAAACATTGGATGCAAAGCTTTCAAAGCTGAATCCTCTAGAAGACATTCAACCAGAGAGTATACGTCCAGTAGCAATCATGACCAGAGAGAGAAGGCAACTGGGGGAATTAGAGAAAGAGTTCCAAAAGATACTTGACTCTATCAAATATGATGAGCGTGTTCCGGGTCTTATAACGCGAATTGCAGACATGCACCTACGAGAAGCTAACTTTGGTCGTGCAATAATCCTCTATGAGATTTCCCTCGGACTCAACAGTGATCAGATAGAAGCTTGGATTCATATGGGACTCTCATACTTGATGGTGGGAGATCCTATGGATGCTGTCAGTTGTCTGGGTAGCGCTCTTGCTGTCGAGCCAAATAACACCCTTGCATTGGTCTATCTTGCCAATGCACAATTATTGCAGGGTGAGCTTAAGAAAAGCAATGAAAACCTAGACAGAGTCCTACATCTTGATCCAAATATGTCCAGGGCAATGTTAGTCAAGGGAAAATACTTCCGAAAGAATGGAGAACCGGAATTAGCCGTGACTTGGTTGAGACGAGCAATAACCTTGAATCCTCAATTCCTGCCTGCACTAATGGAATTGGGTAGTGTGTATCTTTTCCTCAAGAAGTACGATGAAGCAATTGAAACATTAAACAAAGCTGTTGCATTAAACGGTGAGCAAGCCTATGCTCTAGCGACATTAGGGGATGTATATTCAGAGCAACAAGACCTAGAGTCAGCACTCTATTATTACGATAAGGCAGTCAGTATAAAATTCGATGACCCTGAGCTCTGGATTAAGAAAGGGGACATCCACAAGTCTCTTAAATCGTACCAACAGGCTGCCAATGCATATCAGAAGGCAATCAATGCCAATCCAGAACATGTTAATGCATGGGTTAAGAACGGTGCTGTCATGCTTCTTCTAAATGATGAAGGTACTGCTCTTGAATACCTCAACACAGCACTTGCACTTGAACCGAACAATGCTGATGTGGCACATAAAAGAGGTCTAATATACTACTCCTTGGAGAAGTATGAAGATGCTCTTACAGACTTTGATGCGGCTTTTGCTGTTGACCCTGCAAATCCTATTCACCTATACTATAGAGCATTGATGCTCGAGATTTTGGGCAGGAAAGGAGATGCAAAACGGACCTGGCAAGTGGCTATCAAACTCTTTGACGAGGTGGGAGATGAAACAAAGGTTGCAGAGTGTACAGCCAGGATGAAACGATTGTAATAAGAAAAATAGAGAGAAGAGGGGTATCTCCCCTCTTTAGGATATTATGTTAGAACTGCGCTAATACCGCCAGCCATGGCTTCAGCGATAATAGTCAACGACTGTGGAGCTGTGGAATAATCTGTGGTTTCGTAATGATTGGACGTTATCTCAGTCCATCCAACTGCAGTGATATCGACACCGCCAGACATTGAAGCACATTCTATACTACCACCAACACCTGATGGGAGATCGGCTACAATGGAAATACCTCCAGCTGTGGCTTCAAAATCGAAAGTAGGACTTCCAATTAGAACTACAGCATCAGACATTGCAAAACTAATTCCACCTGCATCGACTTGGACAGTGATGTCACCAACATGAGCGCCATCACCTAGCGCAATACTAGCACCACCGGCATTTGCGACGATGTCAAGAGTGTAGTTCACACCACTACCGAGTGTAATATTTACACCTGCAGCAGAGTAATCCAGTCCAATGGTATTGCTTACAAAAGTGACTGTTGGTTCACCATCATTCGCAAGAGTGGTGTTGTCGACCTCAATGTCGATATCATACAATAGTGAAGCATTGTCAACAAATGTTACTGCAACACCACCTGCATCTAGATCTATATCCAGTGTTACAGTACCAGTGGTGGCTCCGACCTCAGCCTCAAAGGCAAAGTCAGTGGTTCCAGGATTCCAGTTCCAACCTGTAGTTCCATAATAGGATAATGCCCCTACAGCGATGGCACCAACAATTAGAACTGCAAATATACACACAACCATACTTGTGTTTCTCTGATAATTACTCATTTCTTGCACCTTTTAGATTATGAGAGCGTGCTAGAGAGAGAAAGGCGTGCCAGTTCTCTCTTAGCTCTCGATATTGCGAATCCTCTTCCAGAGCGAAACGACGCACGATTCGCGATGCATCGCCTCGTACAGAGGATGGTAGCTTATCAAGCCCCTCCTCATCTACAATCAGATTTCGAGAACTGATTTCGTTCTCTCTTCCAATCATCGCCGTCATTAATTCCACAGCCTCATCAATCTGATCCTCTGGAACATCTATACCATAGACTGAGAGGCTCTTGATTATGGATTTCAGGCGTTTTCGAGCATCATCCCCAGTGGCTTGCACCATCTCACTGATGCCCATCCTAAACTCGCGTGCTGAGGCACGATAGTATCTCTGGACTATTCCAGTCAGGGTCTGCTCTGTTCTTTCTTCGAAGACAATTCCAACTTCTTTCAGCTTCTGAATGTGGTGTAGAATAGTACCGGGGTTCTTTCCAGTCACCTCAGAGAGTTGTTTTACTGTCATGGCATCCTTGACTAAGTAGTCAAAGACAATTTTCGCTCTAGTAGGCTCCATCAGAAGCTTGATCAGCTTCTTGTCTTCGATGACTTCCATATCTTTGATTCGTCGTTTGCTTTTATTGGAGCCACTCATTACTACAATCCTCCTACAAAACTTGGACCATTCGCCTCATCCTCAATTTCAGGAGTGAAATCTTCATCATCGGCTGTGAGTATCATATACACTCGTGTGAGACCAATTGAGAGCGCAGGAAGAGCTACAAAGACAAAGAAGATAACCATCGGAATTGCATAGATTGCAATCGCAGTCATTTCAACCATAGCAAATGGTGGAAATGCAAATACTGCGATAAGTATTGGGGCTATTAAAGCGACTAATAGCAGGATGAATGCAATCCAGAAGCCTATTACACGATCGAAGTAGTTTACACTCATTCTGAATGATTTCTTTGTTGCCTCAATTACCGAATGACCGTCGATTATAGCTGGAAACATCATTGTCAGAGATCCAGTACTCAGTACAAACCAGATCACAGCAAGTCCAGATAATATTGGACTTATTGTGGTTACAGTTCCTGAACTAATTAAGGCAAAATTCAAAACCTGATCCCCAAAGAGAGCTACTGCTCCAAAGACTATCAAAAAGACAGGTCCTGCAATAATCGTGAACATGACGAGTCCTCCGCCTGCTAGAGAAAAGAACTTCCTCTTGAACCATTGAAAGACTCCTTCTGCTGTAGTCCCCTCACTTTCCACAATCTCGCGACTCATTCCAAAGAGAGCACCAGAGGCTACAAAAAATGGTGTAATGAAAGGAAGTGCGAATAGGAATATCCCCAAAGCGAAAGTGGCACCTTCGGATGGTGATAATAAGTTGAAGGACTCAAACCAAACTGTTAGGTTTGTAAATCCCAATGTAAGCACAAGTGGTACGAAAATCACAGCAGCAACTACAATAAGTAAAAGACCTGCAACTATGAAGACTCCAATTATCGCAAGCACATAAGATATGACATTCTTAATTGCAAACTTGAAGCTAATCTTCAGGTCTTCAAGAAGTATTTGAAAGCTCGCGTTTTTCATTATTTTTCACACCTAGAAAGATAGGAGGAGAGTGATTTGAAAGTTGACCTTCATCTCACTCTCCGGGTTCATCGCACCTACACGATGGGCATATCCACAACACTCTGTGTTGCGACCTTACCACCAGTGAGTTCCTGGTAGACCTTGACCCATGCGATCCTAACCATTGGCAAGAATAGGAGGAGCCACAGGAAAACCATGACCACGGTATACAACAAAACTCCCAGGAAGAGAGGAGCAAGTATAATCATGGCTGGTGGGACAAGCGGAACCATAGCAAGAGCTACAGCGATTACAGGACCAATTGTGGCGGCTACTAGTAGTACAATGGCAGTCAGGACTCCAAAGACGCGGTCGAAATAACGGGTAGCGAGAGAGTAAGACTCTTTGAAGGCTTCCTGAACACCTTTACCACTGGTTACGGCTGGAAATACCATTGAGGTCAGACCAGCAGTTATGAAGACCCACACAAATGTGAAAACAGTGAGAAGTTGGGACACTGGAGCTGTAATGGTGTATCCCAAGGCGTACGATGTGAGTCCCCATGCGATAACGGGGGGTATGATGACTATAATCGTAAGTATTGCACCTGTACCAGCAAAGGAGAGGAACTTGTGACGGAGATAGGAAAATGCTGCCTCAGCCTTAGTTTCACCTGTGGTGACCAGGTCATGACTCATTCCATAGATTGATCCACTCACAACCATGAACAGTGAAACAACCGGAATCAACACTAAGACAAAAAGAGCTCCAACCGCTAATGGGTTGTTATTAGCCCATGCACTTAGAGCTGCTACCGTTGCTTCAGATAGTGGCGCGAGGACTACAAAGAGAATTCCAGCAACTGGAAGTATAACCAGTCCAGCTAGAATTAACACGACAATGACCATGCCCAGGTTCGCAAGGAAGTAGCTAAGCATGCTCTTCCAGGCAAGCTTCAGGCTCGTCTTCATGTCGTCGAATACTGTGTTGAAATTTGTAGACATTATTGACACCTTATAGTGTTCATCAAACGTTTGGGCGTCAAACGTTTGATACATGTCAAAATAGAACTCAAACCTTTATAAATTGTTTGATATACGCCAAACATCAAACGTTAATCCGTAAAAAGCATGTAAATCTAGCCCACCATTTCGACCAACTTCTCACGTCGGTAGCTAGAGAAGAATTTGTGGTAGGTATTGATCAAGACTTGAACATGCGTGACCAGTTCATTTTGACGAATTGAACGGACCATCTCGGTTAATTGGGTCAGGTCATCCGCTACAAGGAGAAGGTAAAGTAGGGGTTCTGAAGCAGAAATATATGATTCCCAATAGTGAAGTGAATATTCCTTCATAATCCAATTGAGGATATCAGAGTATTCGCTGTTTTTCTCATCCCACCGAATACGAATTATGAAAGGTATACTGGAAGCAACACCTAGTTCAAGAAGTGCAACAAAACGGAGTCCTCCTCCTTCTTCCAGTTCCCGCACCAGTCGACGCACACGACGTGCAGTCAGATTAGCTCGTCGAGCTACTTCAACAATTGGCAATCTGGGATCTTTAAGGAGCGGTTTCAAAACTCTGAGATGGGTCTTTGTAAGTGTCATCCTGCCATCCCAGCTTCTCACAATTGTGTGAAGCTCTGACTTCTCAACACTTTCAATTCTGCGTAAGTAGGTACCCACCTCGAGTAATTCCTCAGGACCATGATATTCAGCTACTAGTGCATACATTCCATCAGTGTATGATGCTGCAGCAATCACATTCTTACTCGATCCAATCTCATCCACCATTTCGACTTCATCACGAGAGCCATCAGTTTTTAGGAGTCCGAACAGATATTCTGTTCCAGTCATCTCAGGAGACAACACAATTGAATATCCGTAGATGACACCAGATTCTTCAAGATTTAAAATACGTCTTCGAATAGCGTTTGCTGAAATCCCATACTTCCTTGAGAGTTCTTGGTAACTAATCCTACAATTTCCTTCCAGGTCATTCAGGATTTTCTTGTCAATCTCATCCAAGGAACACACTTCCACCTTGCTCTCAGTGAAGAATACTCGACATGATGTGATTCCCCGATTTATGCGTTGCTAACCGGGCGTCAAGATTGATTATTATCAACAAAAGCAGAACCAGAGATTCTATTTTGAATTATGAGAACCCATTGCAGATGTGGCTTCGAATGACTTCCCCAATAGAATATTGATCCTTCTTCTCCTCTCGAGCATCGTATACTATTTTTTCAATTACTAAATCATGATTGATTTTATTGAATGCTTTTTGGATCTCCGATAACTGTGAACTTCTTACTTGCCTTCCAATACCTAGAGCCTTGAGGATTTTGTTTCCATAGCTAGTGGACCACAATGGAAGCAAGTCCACATACCCCTTTCTATCATATAGAATGACTTCTTGCATTTCCTTGTTCCGCCGATTGAGAATTTTTGGAATTAGAACACTGCCCTGTGTTGTAGCGAGAGCATCTACATCAAAGTATAGAGTACTTCCTCCATCTTCGAGTTGATTTTCAAGAAGTATTACCAATTTTGATTGGAAACTGCAGACACCTTCTTTATAGCTCCCACAGGTGGGTAATAGTTGAACTATATCACGGAGTTTTCCATCGTAGCATCCAAGTTCGGGGATACCAAGAGCATTTAGAAAAATTTTCTGAGCTGTAAACTCCATTCCGATTTTCAATTTCTTTGAGAGAGCCATTAGATGCTTCTTTACTTCAGCCCATCCAAACTGGCTCACAAGCTCTGGGTATGACTTGGGAGAATATTCAATCTCAGTATTCTTGTCATAAAGCCAATCTGGTACAAAACCAACTCTTTGGTTCGTGAAGAATGCAAAAAGTGTGTCATTGAGATTTGGGGGTAAGTTGCTTATGAATGAGTCAATGATGATTTTCGGTTGAACTCCTCGGTGAGTTAGTTGAATTACAGCTGTTAGAAGTTGCTCAAGCCCTAGAAGAGGCGCAATGTTAACCTCTTTGAATTTATTCTCTTGCAAGTAAAGATATCTCAAATTCTTGCACTCTGCAAGTGGAGTGAGGTCAATTTTGGTCAAGTTATTGTGGGACAGGTCGAGGTTTCTGAGATGTTTGCAGTTTTGAAGTGGTGATAGGTCAATTTCTTCAAGTCTATTAGAAGCTAGACTCAGATACTCGAGATCTGTACATGATGCTAGAGGACTCAAGTCAACCTCTACCAACCAGTTTGAGCTGACATCAACACGAACTAACTGATTTATCTCCTCAACCCAATCCAGGTCAGTTTTTCTTTGGAAAAATTCACTTCCCTCATCTGCAGGAGTTCTGAAAATGAAATGATAATCTTTGAGTGGCGCTTTCGAACTACGAACAATAAGATACAGTCTATCTGTCAGACACTCCACCTCTCCTAAGCTCTAGTTTGATATTTCTGTATATTAGCACCACCAAAATTGCAGAGAGGTTGAGTTAAATTGACACAAGAGGTTGGGGGATTGACATGTCCAAAAGTCTTGAAGATTTACACGTGCATACAAATTATTCAGATGGAGTTTCTAGTGTAAATGAGGTTGTCCAAAGAGCTGCATTTCTCAAACTCAGAACAATAGCTATTGCTGATCATTTCTGGCCGTCTATGGGTTCTCGGAGAGGGGGGAAGAACTTGATAGAACAGAGACGTCATGAGATTGAAAACAGCCGAAATGATTACCCATACCTTTCGATTCTCGACGCCGCAGAAGTAGACATTCAATCAAATGGCGAGTTAGCTACTGTTGCTGGAGGACTCAAGCAATTCGACATTGTCATAGGATCGTTTCACTGGTTGACTGACTCCACAAGATGGGCTTCTTCCTTAGTTAAAGCACTGAGAAGAAATGAGTTTCAGATTCTAGGACATTGGGATGGCTATCTCTCTTCATATCGTGAAGAAGATGGGAGAATTGCAGCCCAAGCACTGGCAGATGCGGGAGTTGCCATTGAACTGAATGGGAGATACTCGGTCGAGCATATTAGATTCCTCGAGCTGGCAAAATCATATGACTGTGTTTTCTCACTTGGAAGTGATTCGCATCATGTGAGTACAGTCGGAGATCTTGACTTCCAGGAGAAACTCGCTACAAGTATGGAACTCAATATAATGAGAATCAATGAGTAAGCAATCCAGAAGCCTTTTCACTAGCAAGTTATAGAATTACTGTATTGGAGATGACAATCAATGGGTGACGAACTCGAATTCCCCTCAGATGAGTGGATTGAACTGTATAAGGAACTTTTGAACAAGAACGAACGTTATGAGGATGCAGCCAAGACGTGGGAAGGCGACTTTGTCTTTGAGATCACAGCGGATGGAGAGATTGTAAAAGAGCCAATCAGATTCTACATGGACCTCTGGCATGGGAAATGTAGAGAGGCAAGAATGGCTGGGCCTGATGATACTGCTGAGTTCACATACTCGGGACCATACAAGAACTGGCGAGCACTGTTTGATGGCAAGATTGACCCAATCAAGGGGATTATGGCACGCAAGTTCAAGCTTGATGGTGATATGGGCAAAGTCATGCGTTATACAAAGGCAGCCCTTGAGCTCGTCGCCACTACACGACAGGTCCCTACAAAGTTTCTAGATGAGTAGAGACTTAAATCGCAGGTTGTTATGATGGGAAACCATGGCTCTCATTCACACAGAACTCTGTGATATAATTGGAATAAAGCATCCCATCCTTCAAGGAGGTATGGGGCCGTATAAGACAGAATCTCTGGGAATTGCAGTATCAAATGCAGGAGCCCTAGGTGTTATCAGTTGCATTGGCATGGCAGCCACTCTGATACCCGAGGCTGCTCCTCTTGATGCAGCGAGACTATTTGGATCAGACCCTCCTGCCGTTATTCTTCGAAAATCGATTGAAGCAGTCACAAAAGCAACACGTTCCTCAAGGGGAATCTTTGGGGTTAACGTGCCTGTGGCAGCGGAATTTGTCCTAGCATCCAAAATGTTTGTTGAACAGACAATTGAGTCTTGCAAGGCTGACTCTGATACAGAGCGTTCACTGAGGGTTGTTGTAACATCAGCAGGAAATCCAAAACCTTGGTCCGTTCTCAAGGACGAGGGATTCATCTGGGTACATGTGGTCCCCTCTGTGTATCATGCAAAGAAAGCGGAGGCAGCTGGAGCAGATGTCATTGTGGCATCAGGTCATGAGGGAGGAGCACATGTGTCATGGGACCCTGTACATTCTATGGTCCTGGTTCCAGCGGTTGCAAAAGCCGTGAAGACGCCAGTGGTTGGAGCAGGAGGGTTCTGTGATGGCTCAACACTCGCTGCAGCACTATGCATGGGAGCTGTTGGAATACAGATGGGAACTCGGTTCATAGCCACTAAAGAGAGCGATTTTGAACCATTATGGAAACAGTCAATCATGAAGAGGGAAGAACGTCAGACTCTTGTGGGCCGGGGTCTCTTTGGACCGATGCGGTTCCTTAGGAATACGAGAGCAGAAGAGATTGTAGTGCAGACCTTGAAAGACCTGCCCAACTTCTATCTAGGTGAGCCGCTGGACTCAAATGAGGAAATCTTGGAACTCGAAAGATCTGGCTTCGAAAATCTCATGGATGAGAAGGAAGACACTGCTTTGATGTTTGGAGGAGAGGTTGCAGGTAGAATTGGAAACCTCCCCTCAACTGCAGAACTGGTAGAAGGAATCATTTCTGAAGCTATAGATGTGCTTGGGAGTGTTCCAAAGTTCATTGCTAAGGAATGAAATCCATCGGTACGAGGAAATAAAGGGGAGTAACCCTAATATTTCACGTATTATTCAGAGGTGGTTATAATGGTCTGGTGGTTTTTTCACACCTAATATTGTGTTCGGAGATGATGCTCTAACTGAGCTTGAAACGATTGATGGGAAGAAAGCCTTCATTGTGACTGATAGTGTGATTAATAGTATTGGTCTTGTGGAAAAGGTCTGTACAATATTAACTGAAAGACAATGGGAAGTAGCAATTTGGGATGGTGTGGAGTCGGATCCCAAGATCTCTACAGTCAAATCTGCAGCAGAGGCAATCAAAAGGTTCGGAGCCGACTGGATCATTGCAGTAGGTGGAGGAAGTGTAATGGATACCGCCAAAGCTGCGTGGATACTCTATGAGAATCCTAGTATAGAACTAAAAGCACTGACCCCATTTGATGAATTAGGTCTGCGTGCCAAGGCAAAGTTAGTATGTATTCCAACGACCGCTGGAACAGGTTCAGAGGCAACTAAGGCAATTGTCATACGTGAGGATGAAACTGGGAGAAAGTTTGGGACTATCAATCGGGAATTGCATCCAGATATAGCAATCCTAGACCCTGAATTTGTTGTTGGACTACCAAAAGAATTGACCGCGTATACAGCTATGGATGCTCTTACTCACGCTGTGGAAGGGTATGTCTGTGTATGGAAGAATGACTTCTCGGATGGTTGCTCTCTCAAAGCAGTAAAGATGATTTTTGAGTGGCTCCCAAAATCACTTGAAAATCTCTCTGACCTTGAAGCTAGAGAAAAGATGCAAATTGCAGCTTGTCTTGCTGGTATGTCATTCGGTAATTCACAAGCAGCACTTGCTCATTCTCTTGGTCACAGCACAGGTTCGGTGCTGCGAACCCAACATGGAATGTCAGTCGGAATGGCTCTTCCTTATACAATTGAGTTCAACTGCAGAGGTAAAGAGAATGAAGAAACTGGGAAGCAATACTCAGAGCTAGCACGAATGATTGGGATAACAGGGAAAAAACCTGAAACGGTATCTCTGAAATTTGCAGCTGCAATTCGTGAATTTATGACAAAAATAGGTTGTCCACAAAGTTTCAAGGAGGCGGGTATCAAGAAGAAAGACTTCAACGCAGCTTTGGAAAACATGGTTGATTTCGCGATGATGGATACTAGTCTAACAATGAATCCACGAAATATAGACAGCAAAGAGATTCGAAAAATGTACCAGTATATGTATGATGGGACAGTTATCGACTTCTAGGAGGACATCAATTTGAAGGGCTACCGAGGCAAGATTCTCAGGGTGGATTTGAGCAAAGAATCAACTTCTGTGATATCGCTTGATGAAAAGCTGTTGAAAATGTTTATTGGGGGTGCTGGGCTGGGAGCCCGTTTACTATATGACATGGTCGACAGAAACACGGATCCGCTGGGTCCTGAGAATCCACTTCTGTATCTTACCGGTCCATTGTGTGGGACTATGGCACCGACTGGTAGTAAATCTACATTCTGTTCGAAATCTCCAAAGACTGGACTTTTGGGTTACAGTACTGTAGGAGGTCACTTGGGTGCGGACTTGAAATTTGCTGGATATGATGGAATCATCTTCAGAGGAGTGGCAGAAAAGCCATCGTATCTTCTTGTAGAGGATTCAGATGTTGAGATTAGGGATGCAAAGCATCTGTGGGGGAAAAACACAGAACAAGTGTGGGAGGAGTTGAAGAAAGAAACAGGTCACAAAAATGCTGGTATTGCTAGAATTGGCATTGCTGGTGAGAACCTTGTGAAGTTCGCCAGCATCATTGTGGACCATCATCGAGCCGCAGGACGAACAGGGCAAGGCGCAGTCATGGGTTCTAAAAATCTGAAAGCTATAGTCATTCACGGGACAAATCGAAATGTACCAGTTGCTGATGAGAAAGGCATGCAGGAGTACGCAGCAGAACTGAATGAGGACAAGAAAGAGGACCCGACCTTTCGTATGTATTCAGATCTCGGCACAGCTGGGTTCACAGACATGGCCAGTATGATGTGGGGATCTCTCCCTGCGGGATACTTCACAGTCCCCGATTTTGACACATACAATTTGAGTGGAACCACTGTACGAGAAACAATTCTCGTGGGAAAATCAGCATGCTATAGATGCCCAATTGCTTGTGGAAGAGTGATTGAGATTCAAGAGGGCAAGTACAAGATGGAGAAGTATGCAGGCCCTGAGCTTGAAGTGACTGGTACTATGGGTTCACTACTCCTTAACAACAATGTTGAGGCTGTAGCATATGCAAATAGGATACTCAACCAACTTGGAATTGACACAATATCTGGAGGAAACACGATTGCATTTGCCTACTACCTCTTTAAAGAGGGGAGAATATCAAAAGATGATCTTGATGGGATAGCACCAGAATGGGGAGAGGTTGATTCAGCAGTCACGCTGGCTGAAAAAATTGCTAAACGCGAGGGTATTGGAGAAGTGATGGCAGAGGGTGCATTAGAATTCGGAGAAAAGTTTGGTGTTCCAGAACTTGCAGTCCAAGTGAATGGTCTTGAGTTACCGATGCATGACCCACGAGGCTTCTCAGGACATGCCATCGGCTATGCAACGTCTCCTCGTGGAGCATGTCATATGAGTGCAGATATGTATAATGTCCAGATGGGACAACCCAATGAGGCATTTGATATCGAAAGTGAGGACAGATTCCTAAATGAAGCTGACTTAGTTGCAAGACTTCAAAACTTTCGAGCTTTAACAAACTCGTCCGTCACTTGTAACTTCTATCCAGTGGATGGCGATCAGCTGCTGAAACTTCTTCAACTAGCAACTGGATGGGACATGGATATTGATGAGCTAGTGCAAACAGGTGAGAGAATCTACACTATGATGCGATTACTCAATCTCAAGCTTGGCTATGATTCAAAGAAAGAAGGTTTGCCTGAACTTGTGTTGAGACCCCTCGAGGGGGCTACTGAGGGTCATGTCCCAGACATTGAAGCGCAGCTGAAGACTTGGTATGAGTACAGAGGGTGGAACAGAGAATCAGGAATGCCACCTAAGAACAAGCTAGAAACCCTCGGTCTTGGAAACCTTACCTAGGTATCAGCTTCTTGAGTTTGGGTAAATCCTCTACAACATCTCTCTCTTCAATTAATAAACAGATTTTTCATAGGCATTTTCCTTACGAAATTCTTAGGAAAAAAGGAGAGATAGTAGATGTTATTTGATCCTGGAATAACAGATATGCTAAGAGACGCGCTTCCGGGTCTAGGAGATTTCTTTCTCTTGATTTCCCAATTTGGTGGCGATTTTTTCTATATTGCGTTACTACTCATTGGATTTTGGGCATATAATAAGAGAGAGTCAATTATTGCTATGTATGTACTTATTATTTCTATACTCGCTAACTACTGGTTGAAGGTTATCATTGCTAACGATAGACCGCCGTCAAGCAATTGGTATCCTGGAACGGATCCTATAAACTATAGTACACCAAGTGGTCACTCTCAAAACTCAGTTTCCCTTTATGGATGGTTCGTTGTGAGAGTTAAGACTTGGTGGATGGTAACCATCGCAATTGTGCTTACTGGACTGATTGGTATCTCAAGGATTTACCTCGGAGTGCATTACCTCGGTGATGTCTTACTTGGATGGGGTGTAGGGATTGTAATTGTAGTCCTTTTCTTCTACCTCCAAGCTCCGGTGAGAGAATTCCTATCAAGATACAAAGCTGAATATCTCTTACTAGTATTAGCAGCAATTGGATTTCTGATGACTCTGATCGCTTCAGTACTCCCTCTGCCACCTAATGATAACTTTGGATCTTATGGTGGGTTGACTGTTGGTCTTGCTCTCGGTCTTATTCTAGAAATGAGATTTGTAGACTTTAAAGTCGAACCACATGAAGGACAGAAATGGCGTCTTGTGTTGCGGGTGATCATCGGATTGATACTTGTAATCGGACTTCTTATAGGACTTGAACCATTTCTTCCAACTGAAGAGATTTGGCTTCGAATGGTACGGTATTGCTTGTCCTCAGTGGTGGGACTCTTTATCTGGCCACTGATATTCAAGAAAGCTAATCTGTGAGGGGCTCGACAGATTCAATAATCAGGGTTCACAGACGGTTGGGTGAATTGTGATGACCAGTATGCCATTATTGTCACCAACTTATCCAGAACCACCATACCACTACATCAATGCCAGACTTTTCCTGGCCTTGTTCAATCCACCAGAGGATTCAATTCAAGACCTGCTACCAGCTCCATTACGACCATCACAGATGCCCCTAGCAGCCTTGATGTTTGGTGAGATGCCATGTAAAGAGACAGGTACTTTCATGGAGTCAGGAGTTTTGGTCCAGTGTGTGTTTGACAACCCTGTAACCAAGGAAGAAGAAGTTGGGGTTTACTTTGCTTACAACTATGTGAACACAGAAATTGCTCAAGTATCAGGACGTGAGATCTGGGGGTATCCAAGAAAAATGGCGAAAATCTCCTTGAATTGGAGAAAAGATACTATTACTGGGAAGGTTGTCAGGGATAAGACAACCATATACAAAGCCACGTGCAAGATGGATGATGAGGGTGCATGGATAGACAGTGGACCTAATATCAATGCTAAGGTCATTCCAAATCCGTCTGGCGAGGGTCACAGCGTAGCAGTGTTGACAGCAGCTTACCTTGGGTACACAATAAAGAACGGCAGATCTGGCGATGTCAAAATTGAGATTCAAGGTGGACCTCGGGATGATTTGAGTCCTGTGAAGATTGAAACGCCAATGATAGGACAGTACTTTGACTGTGACATATTGTTACCTCCTGCAAAGACCATCGGTGACTTGAAGCTATAAAGCTTCATAGATAATCTGAGGCTTCAATCTCTGATAATTTGTTACCAGCACTTCGAGCATAGTGTTTTGCGATTCTGATACATAGCAGTCCGAACAAAATTACGACTAAATAGGAATACAGTGGGTTTAGAAAGAGTCCAACTCCAAGAATGACTGAAAGACCTCCGAAACCAATTAAATTGGGAAATAGATGTGCACGAAGCATTGACCAACCACGAATAGGCATCTGAACAGCCGAACCCCTCTGTCGTGTTATCATCCGTTCTGCTCTAAAATCTCCGCCAATGGCAGCAGCATTTGCAGCAATTCCGCCTGCTGCTACGTTGATGAAGGCAGCTGCTAGAATCACCACAGGGATGAAAATCAGCAAACTAGGTAATAGAAGAGCAACAATAAATGAAATCACACCTCCAACAACGACTGCAAAGGGAACTGCACTGTACACCTTTCCAAGGATATAGTCATTCATACTCAATTGAGACAGTTGAAGATTCATAAGATTAGAACCCTCGTATACAGTTTCATAGCCTGCAAAGTATACTCCGTAGGATGTTACAAATGGAACAAGTATTGAAACTATGATAAAGGGAGAAAGGAAGAGTAATTCCTCTCCTAATGTGAACGCTGGAAGAACGAAAAATATTGCAATCCGGATTGGTCCAACAAGATATTGGGCAAGAACGCGTCCTTCACGACGCACGTTAGCGAGATTATACCAAATAGACACGCTAACCGTAGTGTTGAATTTGAATCCAGGAATTGTCTGTGGGTTCCAGATTTCATGAGCTATTGGCATTTCTATCTTCGAAGTTCTCTTTGATCCACTCGTAAGCCATCCACTATAATGGGCCATTTCACTGACATAGGCATTGATATTCACAAATCCTATAGCTAGGAATACGAAGATGAGTGCTAAAACTACATCAGCAAAACTGACCGGTATACCAATTACGAGTCCAAGGGTTAATGCACTTGTAGCATATCCAGGACTGATTCCTGATGAGAACCCGAGAGCAGACGCGATTTCGAATACAATATTGAAAAGCTGCCCGAATCCATCGTTGCTGATAATAGCGAAATAGTAGAAGGCTCCAGCCAGAATTGTTGCTGTGGTTCCAACAAACCATCCTATGTTCTTGAGACGACGTCGTCCGGCAAGCAGCCTAGAGAAGAATAGTCCAAAAAGACCTCCTAGTGATACTCCAAGAGTAGTCATTACTAACATCATGATAATGAATACTGGAATTGATAAGACCGCTAAAGAAGCTCCAGAAACTATACTCAGTCCGATGAATATGGGAATTCCAATCACAAGCCAGATCAAGGAGTTATAGGCAATGACAACGATTGTCTTTTCTAAGAACAGGGTCCGAAGTGAAACAGGCATCGTCATGAGATACTCCATTCTAGAAGAGTTACCAACCGTAGTGGCACTGATCATTATCGAACCAATAAACGAGAAGACGAGCAGGAAGTTGAAAAGAGTGGCAGCAGCATCAATGCTTTGATAGAGAAAAACGGATAGTGAAGTCCAACCCATTAGTGGTGTGATAAAATAGAATCCTAGTATAATTATTACCCAAATCACAATGACTCCGATAGGATAGAGAATACGACGAAGCAGACTCCTCTGTTCGGTTCGTTTCCCCTTCACTCTTGAAACCCTAAAACTCTGGGTTAGGTCTTGTCTGAGTAGGATAATGAGATCTGAGAGAGTCACTTGACCTCACCAAGGTATTCAGCAATCTTCTGCATATCAGGTCCACCTGTGAGTGAGAGAAATATCTCCTCCAAAGACTTCTGACCTTCAGCTTGCTTTCGTAGTTCCTCCATTGACCCTTCAGCGACCATCCTGCCCTCATTGATTATTCCTATCCGATCGCAGATCTGTTCAGCAATCTCAAGAATATGCGTACTCATGAGAATGGTTGCTCCTCGTTCTCTCAGACCGTTGAGTATCTCTTTGATGGTTGCCGCCCCACGAGGGTCAATACCTGCTTGCATCTCGTCCAGTATCAAAACCTTTGGGTTGTGAATCAAAGCAGCAACGAGACTAATCTTTCGGGACATGCCTTTAGAGTAGGTTTCAATGATGTCATCACTTGCATCCTTAATGTCAAGAAGTGTTAGGAGTTCATCAATCTCTTCCTCTCTTTCAACTCCTCGGGGAACTCTCCAGATATCGCTAACATAGTTTGCATATTCCCACCCTGTGAGTCTTTCGGGGAGGACTGGCTCTTCAGGAACATAGCCCATGATACGTTTTGCTTCAACGATTTGATTCTTGATATCAAAACCCATTATCTTAGCAGTCCCTTCTGTGGGTTTTAACAGACCAAGCAACATACGCATTGTTGTGGATTTTCCTGAACCATTTGGTCCTAGCAAGCCATATATCTCACCAGGATTGACCTGGAAAGATAGATTATCAACTGCAGTAAATTCACTGAACTTCTTTGTAAGTCCATAGACTTCAATCATCAAAATCAATGTTAATTCCGACTAGAGGACATTTATTCCTTGGCATCTTTACTAATAACAATGGGTAACGGATATAAGATAACAAAGTTGGCAAATGAGCCATGACACTTGAGAGTTGGAGACTTCTTGACTTAGGTCCTATAGCACCAATCGAGACCCAAATTAATTATGATATGATTGCCCAAGGAATCACTGAAGGAGAGTCTGAGAACACTCTCATTATCTGCTGGCCAGCCAAACCTCTTGTGAGTCTCGGATATTTTCAAGAGATTGAAGCAGACATAGACACCAAGTTTTGCAAAGAGAATGATATTGTCTATACTCGTCGGACAGTGGGTGGTGGTGGTGTGTATCTTGATGATGGACAGATGTTCTACCAATTGATTGGAAGACAGGATAGTCCCACTACACCAAAGAGAATTGATGATTATTATGTTAAGTTTCTTGAAGCCCCAGTTCAAGCATACAGAAACCTTGGAATCCCAGCAGAGTTCAAGCCTGTGAATGACATTATTGTGGGCGGGAAGAAAATCTCAGGTAATGGTGCTGGAGATATTGGTGACGCGAGGATTCTTGTAGGAAACTTGATTTTTGACTTCAACTTTGACATGATGGTGAAAGTCCTGAAGGTGCCTGATGAGAAGTTCAGGGACAAGATCGCTCAGAGTCTTCGAGATAGAATGTCAACAATCCTTCAGGAAACGGGTTCAATGCCTGATAGAACAGAAGTGAAGGAGGACCTCTTGCGGCTTTATGAGGAAACACTCAATATTGAGTTAGTCCCTGGAAAATTCAATAAATGGGAGATTGACAAAGTAGAGGAACTCAAACCCAAGTACATGTCAGATGAATGGTTACACTGGAGGAGAGGCGGGAGGTTAGATGCAAGGACTGTCAGAATCTCAGCCACGACACGTGTAGGAACATCCAATTACAAGGCACCCGGCGGCCTCATACGAATTACTGCAGAGGAGGTTGAAGGAAAATTGAACGAGATTGTCATTAGCGGCGATTTCTTCATGCTTCCAATGGATGCCATTTCTAATCTTGAGAAAACACTCATAGGTGCAAAGACAGAGAATGGAGATATTTTGAGTAGGGCAAAGGAAGCCTATTCAAAATTCAACATTGAGTCGCCTGGCGTCACTCCTGAAGATATCGAAACTGCTGTGAAGCTAGCCTTTGAGCAAAAATGAGATAACTTCATTTTAATGAGAAGTCGAATCCCTATACATGAAGGTTCGACATTCCATCTCAGGTGATGAAGAACTATCCATAAGGACGTATGAGAGATTTAATCATCACACGGAGAGGAGGCAAAAGTGTTGGTTGAAGATTCTCAGTCAAAAGGATTCTTCGTGAGAGCCCCGGGTCGTGTGTGTCTTTTTGGAGAGCACAGTGACTATCTGGGTCTAGATGTGATTGCTGCAGCAATAGATTTGGTAATTGAAATTATTGCCACTCCACGTGATGATAATTGGATTCATGTAGACTACAGCGACTTAGAGATTGTAGACAAATTCTCATTGGATTCGGAGTTAGAATATCGGAATAAACGAGACTACATCAGGAGCTCATTTAACGTAATGACTAGAAAGGGTTTCAAGCCTAAACATGGATGGAATTTGAGAGTAAGTGGCAACATTCCATTAGCTGCTGGACTATCTAGTTCATCAGCAATGACAGTGGCTGCCATAATGGCAATTGCGAAAATATCTGGGAGAGAGATGTCAAATGAAAATGTTGCTTCGATAGCCTATGACGCAGAGGTTTTAGAGTTTGGAGAGAGTGGTGGAGCTATGGACCATTATGCCTCAGCAGTAGGTGGAATAATTCATGTAAATATGCTGAACAATTATGTCACGCAACTCCCTGCAAAACTCGGATCAATCATCATTGGAGATTCTGGAGAAAAGAAGAAGGACACAGTGGGAGACCTTCGTTACATCCGAACAACTGTCGAGCAAGAGTTTGAAGCAATCGCATTGAAGATTGAATCGTTCGATAGGCGAACTACACGGGTGAATAGAGTCCATGAGCTGAGAAAGAGTAAACCCACAAAGGAGAGAAGTATGGCAGAGGCAGTCCTTCAAAATAGAGACCTCACCTATCGTGCATTGAGATTGTTGCAGGAAGAGAAACCAAATCCAAAACACATTGGTGATATGCTTAGAGAACACCACGAGATATTGAGAGACGCTCTGAATAGATCTACACCAAAGATTGAACGAATGATTGATGCAGCATATTCTGCTGGAGCAAGAGGATGCAAAATCAATGGAAGTGGAGGAGGGGGAACAATGATGGCTTATTGTGATGGGAACGAAGCAGAGATTCTGTCAGCAATCAATGATGTACAGGGAAAAGCATACATTGTAAAAATAGGGACTGGTGCAGCAATAACAAAAGAATAACCTCGAATGTCTTATGTATCCAGATTGAGTCACCAAGTATATTGAAATACCGGCAAGTCTAGTGCACGAGTCAGTAAGATAGAGGTATTTTCATGCAGAATAATAATTTCTCGAAGATACTAGTAGGTGTATCAATAGTCACCATCATCCTTTTTGCACAAATCTCAGGTATCACAGCTGCTAATAACCAAGGTCTTGAGTGGGGCATTCATGTTGGTGATCGGTTTGACTATGATGTCAAGGTAGAATTCCACAATACATCTTTCGACCTATCGATAGATGATGAAATGTACATGATCATTAATGCACTGAGTGAAATCCCAGATGATGTCACAAGCGGTGGACAATTAACAATTTTTGGCTTGGGTATCAATAGTTACACAACATACTGGGAAAATGGTACCGTAATGGATAGCGTTTGGCTAAATGAAGCAAATTATGGGAGTCCACTCATTGCATATCCTGTAGGAAATT
This sequence comes from Candidatus Thorarchaeota archaeon, assembly GCA_016839345.1. Next base: position 27,812 of record JAEOUL010000127.1, read on the forward strand.
GGATTTTATTGACTGAGATATTCCAAGATAGCTTGCCTTCTGCTATAATCACTCAGGACGAAACAATACTGAATCACACTGTAGTAGACATTCCAAATCCAGGAAATGTACATAAAATGGTATTTCTGAAGAACTTTGGTATCCCACAATCACAGTTCTATAATGTGACATGGGGTTCAGAAACAACTGTCTTTGTGGAGCTAACATTGACTTCTTGGACAACAGTCGGAGATACCACAACCTCTGGAACCACAGGTACAACTGTTGGAGAAGGTGATAACACACTCCTACTCATTCTAGGTGTAGGAACTGCAGTCGCAATTGTGATTATTGTGATATTAATTATGCGTCGAAGATAGACATGATTATGTAAAGGATAGTCGGCATTAGTCGCCGACTTCCCTACTTTTCATCAATTGATAATCTAAGATGATTCAGCAAGCTCTTTCATTCGGGCTTCGACTATCTCAAGAATCTCTTCTTTGAGTTTACGACCCTCAATGAGAAGTCTTTCAACTTCCTTTGCAGTCTTGCCTACAAAGCTCTTGGTTTTGATGTTACCAAGATTGATTCGTACATTGAGTGCTGCACCTTCAATGGCAGCCATGAGCGCATGGGCAGATACTCCAGCATCTGTGATTGTGTTAATGTTACCCTTCTCTGCTGCAACCCTGGCATGCTGCATTGCACTGAATGAGTGTTGCATTGTAGAAAGAGGAATCTTGGCTGCATGGATAGTGCCTTTCTCAATAATCTCTGCTTTCTCTTTCTTCTGAGCTTCTGTTTCTTCAGGAAGCTTGAATGCATCCATCACAACATCAAAAGCAGCAGAGTCTTTCTCAATCAGATCCATTAGGACTCCACGATCGTACTCTGCAGCATGACGATGCTCTATCATCTTTTCTTTGATACCAGCAAATTTCCTTCCGGAGAGTGAGAGCCCTGTCACCATGCAAACAAGACCAGCACCATAGGAACCTATTGCAGCAGCAACACTTCCTCCGCCTGGAGTCGCACGTGCTCTTCGGACCTCGTTTCCAAACTCGATCATCGACATCTCAGTGAATGTCTTCGTCGTTGGATCGAAACCTCCACCGAGGTAGTAGAGGTCGAGAATCATGGATTCATCAAGTTTCTCAGGCTGGAGGTAGTATCTCAGTGCATCAAGAAGCGCAAAGAGTGGGACCATCCCAACTATCTCAGTTTCAATGACGTTTGCACCAAAACGACGAGCTTCATTACGTACCACCTCTAGTACTTGGTGAATCTTTGTGCGTTTAGGATGTGTAAGATTAAGTGACACCTGCACACAGTTCTTAGCAGGCAAATCAAGACCAATACCTTGAACATTGACGAATCCCCCAGTCAAACCTCGTACTGCGTCCGCACAGACCTTTGCAACCTCAACATTTGTAGTGTTCAGATTGAAATTAATAGCAACCAAGAAATTTCGAGCACCAGTAGCTGTAGCTCCAGCAGTTGGGTGTATCTTATTGGGTCCATAGTCAGGCTCCTTATCAGGGTCTTCTCCAATCAACTGTCTTAAGGCTTCGAACTCGCCCTCACGGATGTTAGGTAGGTCAACTCTATCTGCACGAGTTGCAGACTTGGAATAGAGAAACACTGGAACATTACACTTCTTTGAGAACTCTTCTGCGAACTCCTTTGAGAGCTCAATGCATTCGCCAATTGTAATGCCATGGAGTGGGATAAAGGGCACGACATCAACAGCACCCATTCGTGGATGAGCACCCTCATGTTTGGTCAGGTCAATTTTCTCAACGGCAAGCTCAGCAGCTTTCAGTGCGGCATCTTTGACCTGTTGAGGTTCGCCAATGAACGTAAAGACTGAACGATTATGATCCGGATCAAATTCCACATCTAGAAGCCTAACTCCTTCAACGCTCTTGATAACCTCGGACAGGGCATCAATGATTTTTTTATCTCGTCCTTCGGAAAAGTTGGGGACACACTCAACCACTTTCATAAGATTCACCGGTGCCCGCTCGTCGCGTCCATGTACAAAAGCGTTTGGGCAGGCCTATAATATCTGATTCACGAGAGATACTTCTTGACTTTCTGTACATCTACTTGATACGAATACTCTTCTCGAATCAGTTTGAAACCCATTCTCTCATTTATTGCTAACATTGGCTCATTGGAGGTGGCATTTACTGTTGAAACAAACTTCACCTCAGGATATTCGTGACGGATTTTCAGAAGCATAGCTGCCTTCAACCACTTTCCAAGACCTCTGCCACGAAACTTCTCCTGAACTCCAGTGAGATATTGATGCAAAATTGTGGGAGTGGATGGCTCGTAAACAACATCAGTCAGTCCAGAGATTTCTCCATTCTGCTCTTCCACGACGGCCGTAATCCAAGTTTGTCCTTTCTCTCTTACTTTTTCTTCTCGCGTCCTCCATTCATCAGGTGTGAATATATGATCACCAGTTGTGAGTTCATCACGAGGTGCCTGATTAAACACCTCTGTATAGACATTACAGTAGTCCTCTAGAATTGAATCAGGAATTCTAACATGAAACTCCAAACTCGATGTTGGAGACCGTTGGGGACCCTCTGTCATCCACTGTTCCATAAGGTCCCAGTCAACATCAATCATATTGAGGTGATTTATTCGTACAGCAAGGGCTTCTTTCCCACCAATTTTTTGCATTAGTTCTCTTGAAGCATGATTCAGCAATAAGCCAGTAAACTGGGTCTTATTATTATTCAAAGCATGTTCATATGCTTCAGCGATGAGATTTCGTGCGATACCCTTCCTACGATGATTTTCATGAACTGCAAGATGAATTCGACAAAATTCTTCATTTCCCGGATAGGATGCAGCTTCTTCTTTGTAATGTGAACAACGTAACCATGCAACAAATACATGAGGTTCATCCTTTTTCACGACTTTGAATGCTACGACATTTTGAAATAACAAGCTGTTAACCATATCAGCTTTGACTACTTCTACACTCGGAACTGGTTTTTCTGGAGACAATTCATTCATGGTTTCAATCGTAAATCTATAGAAAGACGCCCAGTCTTCATCACTTGCATTCTCAATGTCAAAGGGATGTATCTCATATTCCAATTGCCTACCACCCTTATATTTGTGGCAATGGAATCTGATGCTTTGAAATAAATCATTCGAGATTGTTTGGTGAAGTTTGAGCCGAATACGCTGATACAACATTCTTCAAGAGCATCGCAATAGTCATGGGTCCTACTCCACCTGGGACTGGAGTGATGCATAGCGCCTTCGTTTTTACATTTTCAAAATCCACATCACCATGGGGTGTGGAAACATCAATCACAACAGAGTCTTTCTTGACCATATCTTCGGTGATGAAGAACGGGTCATCCTCGCCTGTACGCCGACCAATAGCAGTCACAAGTACATCAGCTTGTCTTGTGAATGACGCAAGATCCTTTGTCCGTGAATGGCAGACAGTCACTGTTGCATTTCGGTTCAAAAGAAGCATAATGAGAGGCTTTCCAACAATGTTAGATCTGTTGATAATTACTGCGTGTTTGCCTGAGAGGTCTTTCCATCCAATTCTGTCGAGAATTGTGACGATCCCATGTGGAGTGGCTGCACTGAGGTCCTCCTCACCATAGAAGAGACGGTATACGTTTGTTGGAGAAAAACCATCAACATCCTTCAGAGGATCAATAGCCCCTATGATTGTCTTCTCATCGATGTGATTAGGGAGAGGCAGTTGAACAAGAATCCCATGGACTCTCTTGTCATCATTGAGTTTGGAGAGTAGCTTGAGAAGTTCCTTCTGAGTGGTGGATTCAGGCAGGTCATAGTTTTCAGATAGTATACCAGCTTTGTTTGAGGCTTTGTGTTTCATTTTGACATACATCTTTGAACCTGGATCCTCACCAACGATAATTGTAACGAGTTTGGGAGGAACTTTGTGTTTCTTAATGAGTTGTTCAACCTCATCTTTGACCTCATTCTTCAGACGGTTCGATAGTCTGCGTCCCTTGATGACATGGTCCTCGCAGATTGGTTTTAGTTCATCTTCTTCAGACATTACAATCACCTAGTTAGAAGACTCCACTAATATTGCCATCATCGTCAACATCCATTTCTAAGGCTGCTGGTTCTTCCGGGAGTCCGGGCATGAGATTGATGTCACCCATATACACCACAATGAATCCAGCACCATTACTTACATCAACACCATTAACCTCAACGTCGAAGTGCGAAGGTCGACACCTTAGACTTCTGGTGTCGGACAGACTAAATTGAGTCTTGGCGATACATATAGGGAGTTTTCCATATCCTCGTTTTTCGATGGACCGTATACTTCCACTAGCACCAGTTGTGTAGTCAACATCATCAGCCCCGTAAATCTGCTGTGCCACCTTCAGAATCTTGGTCTTGATTGGATCCTTTAGATTGTATGTATAATTGATACCCTTACTAGTACGATTGTCGATTGCCTCAATGACAGCTTGAGCCACAGCTTTTCCACCCTCACTACCCTTTGTGAAAACCTCTGATACTTCCATCCTCCAATCCTTGCTCTTACAGAACTGACGGAGCAGGTCAATCTCTTCTTCGGTATCGTCAGGAAATCGATTAAGTGCGACAACAGCTGGTACACCGAAATTGTTGACATTCTCTACATGCTTCTCAAGATTCGGAAATCCTTTCTCAAGATCATCACAGCCATGATATTTCAGTGCGCGAATTGTTGTAACGATAACACAAGCATCAACATCAAAGTTACCGGCTCTGGTCACTATATTGAAGAATTTCTCAGCACCCAAATCTGCTCCAAATCCAGCCTCAATCACGACATAGTCGAACAGTTTCAAGGCGATATCCGTCGCAATGATTGAGCTAGTACCATGAGCAATGTTTGCAAAAGGACCGGTGTGAATCATTGCAGGAGTCTCTTCTATCGTTTGAACAAGGTTTGGTTTGAGTGCGTCACGGAGAATCACAGCCATTGCCTTCTCTGCTCTAATATCTCTCGCGTACATATCCTGGAGTTGCTCAGATCTTCCGACAAGGATATTTCCTAGACGCGCTTTCAGTTCTTTGTAATCCATTGAGAGACCCAGGATTGCCATGACCTCAGAAGCTGAAGTTATGACAAATTGGTCTTCTCTGGGAAACCCGTCAAATCTCCCGCCTAGACCTACAATCACTTTCCGAAGAGCTCTATCGTTCATATCCACATTTCGCGGCCAGTAGGTCCTCCTGACATCTAGTTCCGGCTGCTTATCGTGGTGGATATAGTTGTCAATCATGGCAGAAAGTAGATTGCCAGCGGCTGAAACAGCTGGGAAATCCCCAGTGAACATCAGATTAATCTGCTCAAATGGAACCACCCGTGATTTTCCACCACCTGCAGCCCCACCCTTGATACCGAAGACTGGACCTAGGGAGGGTTGTCTTAGAGTGACAACAGCCTTATGCCCCAAAGCATTGAATGCCATTGAGAATCCTATAGAGTTGGTCGTCTTACCCTCTCCAGCGGGAGTGGGATTAGTTGCGGTCACAAGTATAAGTCGACCTTTCCGTTTGCCAAGATTCTTTCTTATGTTAAGGTCAATCTTGGCCATATATTTCCCATATACTTCCAAGTACTCTTCATCAATTCCAGCATCTTTGGCTACTTCAATTATAGGTCTCATTTTCTCTCCAACTCACTTATCGATTGTCAATCAAGCAAGTCGTAGCATCACGCATTGATAAACCAAGCTCTCTGGCAAAGCTGGGTTGCGCTGAATATCATACTTAATTTACATCAAGTAAGATTCTAGGTTATGAAAGCACGAGAAGTAGTCACATTTACAGTGATGCTAATCTTGGCTTCTACTGTTTTTTTTACACTTCCAATGGATGTCAAAGCTGAAAGACCAGTTGAGATTTGGCCTACGGAAGGATGGGCAACATCAACCCCTGAAGCTCAGGGAATGGATTCAGTAGCTCTCAGTGACGTCTATACTCACGTTAGAAACTCAGGTGCCAGTATACGGAGTCTTCTTGTTGTACGACACGGGTATCTGATCGCAGAGGAGTACTTCACTCCGGTCCTCTATGATATCAATAGTACACATATTGTATACTCGGTGACAAAGAGTGTTGTATCAGCCTTAATTGGAATTGCTATTGATCAGGGCTTCATTGATAACACAAGTCAACTACTCCTTGACTTCTTTCCTGATCGTACAATTTCAAACCTAAGTGCCTGGAAACAAGCGATTACACTCGAAGATGTACTGCAGATGAGATCGGGATTCCAATGGAATGAGGACAATTATGATGAATACAATGATTTCTTTGCAATGAGAGATTCAGATGACTGGGCTCAGTATGTTCTTGACCGTCCTATGGCATATGAACCAGGTTCGACTTTTTATTACAACAGTGGAAACTCACATCTACTTGCAACAATACTTAATGTGACCACGGAAATGACCCCACTCGCCTTTGCAGATCAGTACCTCTTTGGTCCATTGGGTATCACGAATAGGTTTTGGTTGCCAGACCCTCAAGGAATCAACTTTGGTGGTTCTAATCTTGCTCTAAGACCACGAGATATGGCAAAATTTGGACTCCTATTCCTAAACAATGGAACCTGGGATGATCAGCAAATAGTGTCATCAGATTGGGTGAACAGATCAAGTCATGGTCCGGCGACACCCTATGATATGACTAGTTATGGATATCAGTGGTGGATTAACGATAATTCCAATTGGTACTCTGCCAGAGGATACGACGGCCAATATATCTATGTAATTGAGGAACATGACATCGTGGTTGTCTTTTCCTCCGATAATACAGATAGGCTATACGAGTATGATTGGCTCGTTGGTAATGGTATACTCGGAGCAATTACGAATAACTATCCCAATCCGGTTGACAGTTCCCCAGTTACATTCTACTTGATTGTAGGGGTATCTGGGATTGGCATTGTGGCAATAGCAGTCATAATGATTCGTGTTAGAAAGTAAGAATGTGGGCTAATCAGAACATAATCATCCCTCCAAAAGAACATAAGATGGATTCATACTAGATAGTGTGGTTGATTATAATGGAAAAGTTCCCACTTGATGCACTACCTGACGCTCTGCCAGATGCTATTGACGAGGATAAGTATGTCATCTGTACTTACTATGTTGGACTTCCACCGTTTATGAATGCACGAGAGTTGGCGCATGATGCGGCTGTTGAACAGAGTACTGGCACATGGACTCTTGTACCTGGAGAAACTCCAGAAGTTCGTAAACGACATGTTGCAAAGGTCATTGGGGTCTATGAGGTCCCTCAACATGAGTACAGTCTTCCAAAGGATCTTGAGAGAAGACAGTATATCATGCAGGTTGCCTATCCCTGGGAGAACTTTGGTCAACAGATTCCCATGCTACTGAGCACAGTAATCGGAAATATCTCGCTCTATGGTAGAATCAAGTGTCTTGACATGAAGTTCCCGAAGAGTTGGCTCAAAGGATTCAAAGGACCAAAGTTTGGCATGAAGGGTCTGCGAAAACTGTTGAAAATAAAGAAGAGACCCATCCTCAACAATATGGTCAAACCATGTGTTTATACTTCCTGTGAGATGGGAGCAGATTTAGCCTATGAGGCAGCCGCAGGAGGAGCGGATATCATAAAGGATGATGAGCTGCTCGCAAATCCAGATTTTAACACCCTAGAGGATAGAATTCCGAGATTCATGGAGGCTCTTGACCGTGCAGACTCTGAGAAAGGCGAGAAGACAATCTATACAGTCAATATCACTGATAGCCTTCCAAGAATGTTTGAGAATGCAGAGAGAGCTGTCGAATTAGGAGCAAATGGACTCATGATTAACTTTCTTGCTGTTGGCTACTCAGCATTCCGCCATGTCAGTGAGAATTTAGCACCAAAGGTTCCTCTTCTTGCACATATGGATGTCACAGGAGCAATGACATACTCACCAATAGTAGGCATCTCATCAAACATTGTGACTGGGAAACTACCAAGAATTTGTGGTTCTGACATCACTGTATTTCCTGCACCCTATGGAAAGGCACCAGTACTCAAAGAGAGATATCTAAACGTCGCACACGATATGGTTATGCCTCTTCATAATATTGGACAAACAGCACCAATGCCAAGTGGAGGGATTAGTCAAGGACATGTTGAAGAGGTCATAGATGATCTTGGCCCAGATATTGTGATTGGCACTGGAGCTGGCATTCACGCACATCCAAATGGACCACGAGCTGGAGCCAAAGCGTTCAGACAGGCAATCGATGCAAAAATGCAAGGTATACCTGTGAGCAGGTACGCAAAGGAAGAGGGTCATGAAGAATTAAAAGTAGCTATGGAATCGTGGGGCACTGGGAGAACTGGAGCAGACTTTTAGTTGTCAAAGATGATATTCCAAACGAATTGGTGCGATACAATCTTGTGTTCTAGTCGCGGAACAAATCAAACCACATTTGAAAATTCCAGTGATAGGTGTAGGAGAGGTTCGTGATGAAAAACTCGTAAGAAAAATCGAGGAAGATGACTTGAGCGATATGTTGGCAATAGGAAGAGGTCTCTTAGCGGATCTATACTTTGTATGGAAGATTTTGGAAGGTCGTGGAGATCAAATCTTTAGATGGAAAGACTGATAGAGTATAGCGCTTATTGCGGCATATGAGTTGGGAGGAAATCGTGGGACAAGAAACCATTGAATGGCTTCTAGGTCCAGAAAATCCAAGCATCAGGTTTTGGGCTCTTCAACAACTTGAGGATAAACCACCTGAAGACTCTGAGGTACTAGAAGCACAAGATGTATTGATGTCTTCATCTTGTGTAAGATCAATACTTGATGCTCAGAAAGGTGAGGGACAGTGGGTCAACTATGATGACATGTACAATCCAAAATACACCGCAACAACACATACTTTACTCATTCTCGCTGAGCTCGGAGCAAAGAGAACTCCTGTAATAGAGAGAGCAATTGAATATCTATTCATGTTTCAAAGGGACTCTGGTCATTTCTTAATCAAACTACCAAAGACCGAGAAAGGAAGAGCTAGTGTTGTCATGGATGGTTGCTGCATAGATGGAAATATCCTATTCTATCTCATCCGTTTTGGATACCTTGACGACCCAAGAACTGAGAGGCTGATAGATTTCCAAGTTGAATATCACTCCGATGATGTTGGCGGATGGAAGTGTCGTGCATTTCCCATAGACAGGAGTAAGGTATTTCCGGAGAATTGCTATATGGGAGGAATCAAGGTTCTAAGAGCATTCTCATTGATTCCTGCGAATCGTTGGTCATCAGACTTGGAATGCATCATCAATCAAGAAGTTGACATAATATTTGACAATGGAGTTTTAAATTATCTAAGAAATCCAGACGGAAGCAGGAAGGCGAAAGCTGGATGGAAGAGATTTGGGTTTCCCTTGTTCTATCAATCAGACGTGCTTGAGGTAATGGACGTACTGACTGCCCTCGGTGTGAAAGATGAGAGAATGCAGGATTCAATCAATCTTATACTTAGTTCAAGAAACAAAGAAGGAACATGGGATCTCAAGAACACTTTCAATGGTAAGATGCTATGTGAGATTGATGAGAAGAACCAACCTTCAAAGTGGATCACACTCAGAGCAGCAAGAGTTTTGAAGCGATACTTAGGTTAGATTTCTATCCTCGATTCTCAGGAATTATTACCTTGTAACCTAAGTTTGCGTGTTCTCGCCTCATTTCCACAATACCAAAACCAAGCGCGTAGCAGAATACTGTCGGTTCAGGAGTTATCTTGATGTATACAAATTCCACACCTAGCGATTCAGCGTCTGTCTGGAGGTTCATTCGTCCAATTCGTGTCTGACTCATAGCCTTTTTTCCATCAGTATCATTACCCGGAAGTATCTCAGCAGTTCCTCTGAACATAACATAGCTTGCTGGTGCAAATCGTATCCAATAATGTGGAAAGGTCACGACTAGAGAAACATTGGGATTGCGTCTGATATTTCGAACTTTAACATAATTTACTCCTGCTATAATATAGACTGCGAATGGTTTGTCTTTAGATCCAACTGCATATATTATGCCTGTACTGTGTGGTCGACCCTTAGAGTCAATAGTAGTCAGAACACCAAACGTTTTCTTTCTAACTGCTGTTTCTACAGTTTCAAACGTGAATCGTTTCTCTACCATTACTCATTCAGCCTGCGACTCATTGCTTTGTTGTTCTTGTATAGGTTGAGGAACTCCTTGAAGTATGTATAATAGAGTTTTCGATTATCAGGATTAGGGATGAAAGTCTTCGAATACTGAACTAATTTGGGAACATCATCAAAACTGCAATATCCAAGAGCAACTGCAGCGATGAAAGCAGAACCTCGTGCATTAGCCATTATTGGGTCCTTTACTCTACGGATTGTCCGATTTAGTACATCAGCATAGATTTGACACCAGATGTCAGATTGCGCACCTCCGCCAATGATATTGACGGGGTCCATTTTCCGTTTGATGAACTTCTCAACCAACTCGAACAACCAGCGGGAATTATAGACAACTCCCTCAAAAACCGAACGAACCACGTCCTGCTTTCGAACTTGAAGAGACATGTTGTGGAATCCACCTCGAATTGTATGATCTTCTACAGGGGTTCGTTCTCCATACAACCAAGGAGTAAAGATCAACCCTTGACTTCCGGGGGGAGCTCGTTCTGCAAGTCTGTCGAATTCTTCATAGACCTTAGGATTATCAACACGACTTGGATCGTTAATGTGAAATATCTGGTCTCTAAGAAATCTAAGACATCCACCTGCGGTTTCTTGTTCATTAGCTATAAAGTACCTTCCTGGAATCGACGAGGGTACTGAAGCCATGTTGTGAGATATATCCGTCTTCTTGAAGGGTACATGACATGTTATCCAGCTGCTGGTGCCTACATAGATATGACCCTCATAATCAAGAACAGCTCCCGATCCAATGACTGCTGTCTGAAGGTCAGGAGACCCAACCACCACCGGCGTACCCTCTTTGAGCCCTAGTTCCTGAGCTACTTCATTTTTTAGAGGTCCCAAGATATCTACAGAGCTCATCAATTTAGGTAGTTTGTCAGAGTCAACTCCCATTTTTTGGATTAAGAAAGGTGAGTAATGAACATTGTTGATATCTCTAATATCGGTCACCCAGTGAAGCATTATCGAGTCAAAGGATGCTGCAAACTCACCTGTAAGTCGCAGATTGAGGTAGTCTTTAGGTTCGAGGAATTTGTAGGTCGAATCATAGATTGCTGGATGTTCATTCTTAAGGAATAGAATATGAGCAATCGGATCTTTTCCTGCATGAGCAGGCGCCCCACCAGAAATGCGAAGGAAACGAAGAATGTTCATTATTCCATAGCCAGAGATATTGATGATACCCCGGTTGATACGTTTGATATATGGCTCTCCACGTGAGTCCATCCAGATGATTGCGTTATAGAGATGGTCACCCTTCTCATCAACAGCTACAGTTCCAGACCACTGACTAGAGACACAAACACCAACAATGTCGTTGACAGGCACGATATTTTTGCTGAGGAGCTTCTGAGTAGCTTTGACAAATGCGTTCCACCATTCATCAGGGTCTTGTTCTGCCCCACCCCCGGGGGACAAATGGATTGGAGTGTCCTCATAGTCCCAAGCAAGAACCTCTCCACAGGTGTCGGCTATCGCAACCTTCATCGCAGAAGTACCATGATCAACGGCTAGTATGAACTTCCTCTCTTTATTCTCCACAGTCATATCCTAACCCATTGTACTCTTTAGTCAAACCGGTATATATGCAATAGTGTCTATTGGATTCTAATGATTAGAGTTCCAACCGCTCCACTTTTCCATCTTCGCTGATAGATTCGATAATCAGTGGAGAGTCTCTACCACTTACTTTGTCGAGTTTCAGATGTTCCTGCATAATACCCAAGAAATCCATTGGATTAACACAAGCCTCAGGAGGTAATACTCCCTTCTCAGTTATTTTGCCCCTTTTCATGAGAACAGCACCGAGAGCTGCTGGAATTCCAGTTCCCTCACCCATTGATTGACCTACAGAGGCCATTGAGAAGTGATATGTGTGTGGTTTCCCATCTTCAATACCCTTTATGACAATCTTAAGACATCCTCGTTGCTCGCCAAAGTTCGTCTTTTTCAGGATTTCCTCTCGCTTATCAAGAATGTAAGCAATAGCAAAATCGAGGGGAACAACCTCTTGATCTTTAACCAAGATGGGTTCTTCACCTATGATTCCGAAACGGGCAATGTCTTGAATCATGCTATAGTATTCAGGTGGAATAACACATCCAAGATTGGTCACTCTCTTGCATTTGATATATTTTGGTAGAGTGATGGTTTCGGGGTGAGGATAAGGATAACACCTGTATGTTCCCACCTTGTGAAAGTCATAATCCGCTTCTAGTGCTTTTCCACTCTCACCAAAATAGTCGACAGTTGTGAACTTTCCATCTAGGTACATTGGAATGGGGGATATCATGCTATGAATACGATGTGCTACGACCGCTGCACCTTCTACTGGCTCTCCACCGTGAGCATGCAGGATATCAATGGATTCTACATCATCCAACATGTGATCAGCGCAAAATCGAACAAGAATGTTAGCTGCACCAGGGGAACTACCCATTCCTGTGAGTGCTGTGATGTCTGCTTTCTTTGCGGCCTTGTCCATTTCGAGAAGTAGCTTTGTTGCGTCGTAGTCATCACAGACATCAATATAGTCAATCTTGGATTCTATTACAGCTTTCAATACAATTGGACCTAGCTTATAGAATGGTCCACAGCAATTGAGTACAATATCTGAACCTTTGATTGCATCTTTAACTGCTTCAGGATTACTGGCATCCACCTTGAATGATGATAGACATTCATCACCAATGGCTGCAACACATTCATTGGCTTTCTCTAGATCAATATCTCCGATGATTATCTCTGAGAAATCTCCGGCAGAAAGAAGTGTTTTGACAGCAACCGTACCAACTACACCACAACCGCCCAAGACAGTAATTCGCGACATATTTTACTTGATGGGATTCCGGATATTTAGATAGTTGGTTTTCTTCAGGTCTTGACAAACTCAGATTTTACACGCCCTTGAGAATCAAACTCAACACCTTCCATCTCAAGCAATTGACGCTTCATCTGAAGACCTCCACCAAACCCACCCAGAGTCCTATCGGACCTAATCACCCGATGACAGGGATATACTAGAGGGAATGGATTTCGAGCATTTGCATTCCCAACTGCTCGTACACCTTTCGTACCAATCTGTTCCGCAATCCAACCATAAGTTGCTGTTTTTCCTCGCGGAATTTTCCAGCCTATTTTCATGACTTTCTCTTGGAAAGGATAGAACGAGGACATGTCAAGGATATCTTTTGAGAATGTTATCTGATCACCTGCAAGGTAACGAGTGATCTGGAAAATTAACTTGTTTACTTCTAGGGAGGATGATTCTTTACTATTAGGAAATTGAATAGAAATTTGTGATTTTATTGCTTTCTTTGTTCTTGGGAGTAGAATTTGAACAACTTTAGTTTCATCTCCACATCTGTAGACAATACAACATGTTCCGAATGCTGTTTCAAACAATGAGTATAGCATGAAGAAACAAATGCTAGTGTCTGAAGTAAAAAGCCGTTTCTCGGAATTCATGAGTCGTTTCGACAGGTTTTTGAAAACCGTTAGCAGCAAAACTGTCGGGATTTACAGGCATGTCTGAAGAGAATCTGGATTGCATGGTGTGCGGTACAAAACTGATCTACGATATAACTGACAAAGAGCAGATCTGTGCCTACTGTGGACAAAATGAAACATCACCAATCTTTTGTCCCAAAGGACATTTCGTTTGTGATGTTTGCCATTCGATGGACGCTATAGCATTCCTACAGAAACTTGCCGAAACTGACAAGAGTACAGACCCAATGGTAGTCGTAGATAGAGCACTCTCTCATCCCAGTTTCAAGTTTCATGGTCCAGAACACCACAGTCTCATCCCTGCAGCTGTTTTGATTGCTATGAAAAATAGGGGAATCACTAGACCTGATGGCTCACCAATCACATACGAGATGATACTGGAAGGAATCAGACGGGGTTCAAAGATACCTGGAGGGTTCTGTGGCTATGCAGGAACCTGTGGAGCGTGTGTTGGTGTAGGGGTAACAGTAGCACTTTTTGTGGGTGCGACTCCAACAAAAGGTCCAGAGAGAACGGTTGCCCACAAAGCAACTTCTTCAGCGCTTTCTCTTTCTCAGGATGGTCTCAGACGCTGTTGTAAGCGTGCAATCTATTATGGAATGAAAGCGGCATTAGACCTCCTAAGGAAGGAGTATGATATCAATCTAGGAGAA
>JAEOUL010000128.1 GCA_016839345.1 Candidatus Thorarchaeota archaeon
ATACCAAATTCCTGAATGTTTCTCGAAAGAAACAGATTAGCTGCATTTGATGCGTCTTTGACAGCTCCAGCTATCCCAGCATAACCTTGAGGTGAAGAAGACGTTCCTCTGAAATCAAAACGCAGAGTTGTATATCCTGCAGCAAGGAGCGCACTCTCTAATGCAAGTACAACTGGATTATTCATATTGCCACCATAGAGAGGATGAGGGTGTAAGACTAGTGCACCTTTCTCAATGGACGATGATCCTCTCGTTAAACTTGCTTTGAGTTTGAATCCATCCGAGAAGAATTCCAAAATCTCTGAGTTCAAATTTCTCACTCTGTTGTATGAACCAATGCTTTTGTACAAGCAGAATTATTATCCGCTGCACGAACGACCTCCATCTTGACCCCTGGAACTAAGTTCTCTGCAACAGCGGCAACATAGGGCAAACATGCAAATTCACAATAATGTAATTTTCCAATTTTCTTGAATAACTCATATTGAGGGCATAGCGAATGATCCGCCACCGCTCTATTCTGATTATCATAGTTGATCTCCATTTTTGAGCCCATGATATGACCAATCACTTTCCATGCATCAACTGAGTCTTGAAGTGTTTCCCCAAGACCGAGTTTATCTTTCATTATTATTGCATCTTGTTCGCCCAGTCTCTGAAAAATCTCTGATACTATAGCAAGCCCGTCCTTTTCATAACGCTCTTCTAAAACTAGACATGTTTCGCTAATCAAACGAAGTAAGTTACTTCTGAGTTCATCCAACTTGTATCTTGAAGGGATTATTCCTCTAACAGCTGCGGTCTTCATCACACCCAATGTCTGAATCCTCCATTTATTCTATACAATCTGTAAGTGGTCGATTTGATTAGTCTTCTCATTTGGAAGGGATTATCTTTAAGGTTGCAAAGTTTATACCTTCAAGAGCAGGAGTGTCAAGCATGGAACAGATTGACATGAATAATATGCAGAGTATGGTCGCAGCTTTTCCAAGACTCTTGAGTTCTGTAAAAGTGAATGAGGAAATCCAGGATTTGTGCATGCAACTTGGAGATGAAGGGCTAGGAGGATTGTGTTTCATTGGAATGGGAGGTAGTGCGATTGCTAGTCTCTATGTTCAGGCTTTATTTCATGAAATCTCCTCATTACCAATAATAGTAGTGCGAGACTCTATTCTACCATCATTCGTAGAAAATAATTGGGTAACAGTTGCAGTCAGCTATAGCGGAAACACTGAGGAAACAATTACCGCATTTGAAGAGGCTGTGAAACGGGGATGTCATTCATTCATCATAGCATCAGGAGGACAACTTCTCTTAAAATCCGAACCGCTGGGAAAAATCGTAATCCCTTCCGGCTATCAACCACGTGCTGCATTCCCACTAATCTTCTCAGCCATCCTTCAGATTGTTGAGTGTCTTCTAGGTTTGGAAAGAACGGATATGAAAAAGAGAGGCGATATTCTTTCTAAGAAATATAATGCATGGAAATCATCTCCTTTAGCCCCTCAAAATCTGGCGCAAGACTTACTCGGGATTATACCATTGTTTATTGGTGCAAGACATCTTACTCCAGTCGCATATAGAGCAAAGTGTCAGATCAATGAAAATGCTAAGGCAATGGCATTCAATTCAGAAATACCAGAATCAAATCACAATGAGGTTGAGAGTCTAAATCGTGACAATGATTTCCCCATTCTCCCTTTGATGTTGCGAAGTAACTATGAGGAGAAGAGAATCTCCCAGAGATTTGAGATTGTTTCAAAGATCTATGAGGAGGAAGGATTTTTCCCGCTTCGTCTTAGTATGAAATGTGATTCCAAAATTGATGAAATGCTGCTTATGACATTCTACTTGGATTTGGTATCTATTGAACTAGCAGTCCTAAGGGGTGTTGATTCTATCACGGTTAGAAGAATTTCCAAATTGAAAGATGAACTTGGACCTCTATGAAAATACTGCACCTGTCCAGTTGTAGTATAGAGTTCGCCATGTTTGTGAACGGCTTTCATCGAATGTGATGAAGTAGTATTGTAGTCTGATATACCAATTCCACATATCTGTGCTGTTGGCCAGAAGAACTGCATTTCTATCAGTTTCAGAATTTATGGTCCTCGCTAGTGAGATATCATTGTCATATCCAGGATGTAAAACTTGATCATCTTCATTGGTGATAGTTCTTCTAAAATCTGTGAAGGAAAGATGGTCATC
>JAEOUL010000129.1 GCA_016839345.1 Candidatus Thorarchaeota archaeon
ATTGTTCAATGTATGAAGAACTCGCCCTCTTTGAATTATCAATCTGGCTTGGATTGTCTGCATGGATTGCCAATGCAGCTCCAGTACTTGGTGGAGGAGGACGACCAATTGATGCGGGGAGAGTTTTCCGTGATGGAAATCGCATTTTGGGCGATGGAAAATCAATACGGGGTTTCATTGTGGGTGTGCTTTTCGGAACATTGGTTGGTTTCGGACAAGCTATAGCTGCCCCATATTTACAACCCATACTGGCACAATTTGTAACAATCACTCCCGAGATGGAGTATGTCCTCTTTATTACCGTTCCAGCTGCATTTCTTCTATCTTTAGGCGCATTAATTGGAGATTTGGTTGGTTCCTTCATAAAGAGAAGAGTGAATGTCAAGAGCGGTGATCCTTCGCCTTTTCTAGACCAACTCGGATTCATAATTATGGCTCTAATCTTTGCATTCCCGCTGATGAGGCCAAGTCCGGTATTTGTGATTATTTTAATTCTCACAACTCTAGGAATTCATTGGCTTAGTAATGCATTGGGCTATTTGCTTGGTCTGAAAGAAAATCCATGGTAGCTGAAACCTAAGGAAAACCATAAAAGGTGACCAAAAAAACACTATTTCGAGCGATATCAATTCTATAGATTGACTATTGTCTATAGTCTTGTTATTGTCCGATGTTCTATATTACCGGAGTAGCCCTAACAATGATGGTCAAGGACTGCATGCAATCAGATGTAGTTTACGTTTCAGTACCAGGAACCAGAGAAGATGTTCTTCAGATAATGGCTGATGAACAAGTCAATGGCCTTCCTGTAGTGAAAAAAGGATCCAAGACGCTAGTAGGAATTGTCACTAGGACGGACCTTCTCAGAAAGGCGGACGAAAATCAATTGGCCATGCTGATGGTAAGGGATCCGGAAACCGTTTCACCTAGGACTGATATCAAGACTGCACTCAAGATTATGCTAGAGAAAAGATACAGAAGACTTCCTGTTGTTGAGAAGGATGAACTTGTTGGGCTGTTATCAGTACCGGATATTCTTGGAGCGACCCTAGAAAATGATGAGAAGTATGGGTCAATGGAGATATCAAAACTTGTTACAAGACGGGTGAATGCAGTCTGGGAGAAGACTCCACTTCCTCTATCATATATGATTATGGAGATGGCTAGGAAGAATGGGTTAGTCGTCCTTGGAGAAAGTGGAGATGTGACTGGTATGATTACAGTGAGTGACTACATCCGTCTCTCTGAAGTCACTGTTGAAGATAACATATCACAGACATTCAGCGGAACAGATAGTACTGTGGATTGGGGTTGGACATCAAAGGATTTTCTCGTTGTGACTAAGAAACTCCTTCGTTTGCCAAATACAGCTGTTGAAGACGTCATGACCAAGAATATAATCAGCTTCAGTGAGATTACTACCGTCGCTGAGTGTGTGAGGACACTTCGAAATGAAGACATTGACCAAGCACCGGTGCTATCAGTCACTGGTAGTCTGATTGGGATGATAGAAGACAGAGATCTATTGAAACTGGCTCTTGAATCTCAATCATCATAGATTTCAAAGAAATCACTCAGAGAGGTCTGTTCCGATACAAACAGCGAATCAAGAGAACACGTGATAAGTCTAAGTCGCTCTTTCAGATATTGGTCTAAATCATAGTCTTCGATGATTTTCCTTGTGACATCAAGATATTTTGAGATGTTTTTCTGCCGAACCGTCAGGGAGAGTTTATTTCCACAGATACAGGAACCTGAGAGCGGGATTCTTCTGTAAACTCTTCTACACTTTTGACACTGTATCTTCTGGGTAGAAAATGCTCTAAGGTTTCCTCTAATGTCACGGAAGAAATGGGTTGATAGGACACGTTCAGCCACATCTTGAGCGTCCACAGCAGCTATCAGTGTTGCCAAATTCAATTGTGCGGATAGTTTCTCTTCCATAGTTCCCAAGATTTTGTATCGAGTGTTTTTCGGACCAATGTCAAAGGATTTGGTACCATGTGTGAATCCGAATCCCTCGTACTGTGCTGCTGTGTTTAGTCGGGATGCTATTATATCAACTAGATCTTCAACATCTTTTGGATGTCTTGCCTCTGCAACCATTTCGTAAAATTGTGCAGGGTATCGCTTGCAGACCTCCATATTATGACTCTCATCATCTACTTCAATAGGATTGAGAATAACTGATAGTACCAAAGGCGCATCCATGAGACCACCTCGACCAGCAGGAAGATAGTCCTTTGAGAAATTGAGAAGGGCATCGAGAACTAAAATTAGTGCATCTTCATCACCATCACAGTTTCGTCGCTTCGCGGCATGCCAGTAAGGATGTGCATAACATACACTGGCGTTAGTAAAACCAATTATTCTCCCTATTATTCCTGCAGAAGTATGAGGTGCCAATCCAATGACAAGCTGACCAACCACGTCTTCTTGGACTGAGAAATTGTAGAAGCGTTCTAAGCCGTATATCTTTTCTAAACAGTCATCAACGAATCTCCCCACTCTCATCAGGTACATCGCACAGTTCTCTGGAACAATTATGTCCTGAACCTTGAGTTCAACTACCTGATCTTCAGTGATTAATGGTTCTCCTTCATAATCTGTGATGTAACCCAATTCACGAAGGCGGCTTACTGGTACTCCAATCTCCTCTGGTGTGAAATGTGTTAAAGGTGCATCAGTGGCATCAAAACGTGCTGTTCCATCACGATAGCAATAAACATCATGTTTTGCTCGAAGGATTCCTTTTCCAAGATATTCTGGAATTTTATAGTCACTAGTAAGACCCAGAACACCCCGAACACCATGAGCTTCAAATTCTTTCACTTCTGTTTTGACTCGGTTAATCAAATCAGCAATATCGACATTCACATTCTTTGTCACACGTATCTTATTCATATCATGACTATATTGACACATTCCTGTGTTAGGATTCACTGGTCGACCACATTCGTCTTGAGAGCACCATGGCTGCAATTCTGTATGTGTACCACAATCGGGACATCTTGATTCAAATCGACTTTTTTCGCAACTTGGACAGTATCGAGCGACTAATTCAATTTCGACTCCATTTGTTTCAGGGATTTCAAAACCTGCTAGTTCCTCTTCGAATTGATCAAGCGTCGAAATATGCTCAATGCTCTTAGCAACCTCTTCTAACCTTCGTTCAGTTCCTTTTGTACGGCCTACGGGGAATAAGACTTGGACAGGCGGTTTCATCTTACGTTCTTCTGCTTTCTCAGGTCTACCCATCCTTGCACCGATAGAGAAGCCAACTTTGTCCTTCAATTGTACTGTAGAAACAGAGTTCAGTAACTCAAGTACTGTAGTTCCTTTTGGTTTTGAGTCCCTCTTCCCAAGTTGTGCAAGTACTACAACTGATTCATCACTTAGATGGATTTTCTTTTTGTCAGATGAGAGTTTATGTGGAATGCCCGCAGTTTCAAGTAATTTCTTGTTCTGCAAATTGAAAGGAAGAATCAGTTCGGAGTCGTTTTTGATACTATGTTCCGCCAAAATCCACTCTCTCAAAGATAGAGCTTCTTCAGGTGATAGTGCACCCCACCGATAGAGATGAAAAGGATGTAAGGGTATCTTGAGTTTCTTTGAAAGATGCACAGCCTGAACAGCATTTGGAATTTGGGTGAGTGGTGATTCAGCCATCATATTAACATCTTCAGGGGTCATCCCAGATCCTTTGAGACGTTTGGTCAGCTCTGTTATAGAGTGCTTTGACATCGCGCGGTCAAGATCATGAGACCACCATTCCTCACAATATCCAGAAGGTACGAGTGGATGATTATTTTCTATGAACTCGCCAAGAGCTACAAGTACATCCCCCAAGTATAGAATCCGTTCGATTTTGCCTTCAAGCATTCGAGCTTCATTAGAATTCTTGACACGTATGACAGAGCCATCCTTCAGTAGAACAACTGGTCCTTCAATTGTATCAACTGGAGCAACAATCGAACCTTTTCCTGGACGTTCGGTGCGAATATGAGTTCCTGTCGCTAGAAACTCTTCAACTACAAACATTGTAGCAGGATGAACTCCCACACCAGCAAGTCCTGTGTTACGTGATCTTCCATACCGTAGTCTAAATCCACCAATACGGGACGGATGAGAGAATACAGGTCTCCCTCCGATTACATCAGCAAGGTAATCGTACTTTGGTTCTAGCTTTTTGTCAGCCGTGATTTCCTCCTCGGATCTGGTGGCTTTGGACATTCTTGTGGCTAGCTCATCCAACCATTCCCATCCAGGTATTTTTGCACTACTCACAATCTTAGCAAGTTTGGCGGCTCTTCCCACAACACCATCATTGAGGACTAGGACCGCTCCGCCTCGTACTCGATTGGTTTCAATTCGCAAAAGGTCACGACTACCAGAAACCTCGAATTCCTCTGTCGGTTCTCCAGTTAGCATGATTGGTAATTTTGATGCTGCAAATCTTACAAATTCGGGATGAACTGGATACTGAAGATGGACCATTCGTGCATACAACTCCACCTCTTCTAGAGCACGTTCAGTTTCCTCATCTGTTGATTTGAATGCTGGCAGACCTAAGACTTGGCGTACATAATCAGCGACTAGGACTGTCATTGCGGCCTCTGTTCCACCTGCTGCACGAATCGGTCCTGCAAGGTATATAGCTAGGTATTCATCATCGCCAGAACCTCTAATGAGAACTTTTGAAATTCCCTCCAGAGGCGCAGCAGTAATACTCTCTGTGAGAATGGATAATGCAACTCTCACAGCTTTGTCTGCAGCCTTTTCACGATCCTTAATTCCACCAAGAGTGCCTTCAGCAATCTCTTTTGCAACTGCAAAAGCAACTTCTTCTCGCGATTTTTTATCTTCCTGTAACTCTCGAATACGTTTTGCTACTCCTATGGGTCCTTCAAGTGTAGCTTCGACACGTGCGGCAACATCATGGGCTGGTGGAACCTCAACCCTTGTAGTTGGATCAAACCCTTTTTCACGGGCTCTATCAGCAATTTCATAGATTCTTTTTACTTCTTCACTAAGTGAATCGAAGTATTTTCGATAAAAGATGCTATGTTCTGGGAGCTTGAGTTCTGGTTCAGTCACAACTAATCATCTTGTATCTATCTCAGTGGTTTATTCTGTGTTTCGCTTTATACACCCTAAAAGTTCTCCAAGCTCGGACCGATTGAGATATTACTTTAAAGCAGCTGAGCCAGATTATTGATTAGCCCATGTCACCACATGGTTAGCGGAAGGTGACCTTAATGCTAACTCTTGAGGAAACAATTGAACTGATTCTGAAGCATAGATCCGATTACGAACGTAAAGACATTTTGAAAATGATTGAGGAGAAGCGCCAAGAGCTCGGACCAGAAATAATCAATGATGAGTCTGCAGCAATGATTGTGGCGCGAGAATTGAAAATAGATCTCCATCAAATGGCCCCTACAGCGCGTCAGAAGATAGAAGACATAGAGGAAACTAGTAGAAACATTGCACTCACTGTGAAAGTTGAGGGTATTGGAGCAGTTCGTACATTTTCTCGTAGGGATGGAGGCGGCGAAGGAAAAGTAGCAAGCTTGAGAGTTTACGATGATACTGGCAGTATCAGAGTTGTTCTTTGGGATGAATTGACAAAAACTGTGTCTGAGGACCTCATCTCGGTTGATGATATTATTCAACTACGTGGTGCGTATGCGAGAAAAGGGCTTGGAGATGCTATAGAGTTGAGTCTTGGTCGAATGGGACATATTAGACCGCTTGAAAAATATGAGATTGAAGAACTCGGGATTGATTTTGGTGCTTTTCGTTCTCAAGACTTGAAGATTACAGATCTGAAAGAAGGTCTTTTCGATATCACTGTGAAGGTGAAGATTCAGAATGTGTTCAATCTGTCTACTTTCACACGACAAAGGGATCAATCAGAAGGCAAGGTATTGAGTATTATTGCAGCAGATGAAACTGGATCGACTAGACTCGTCTTTTGGGATGACCAAGCATTAGAGATGGAAAATGCGGAAGCAGGGGAAATTATCAGGGTTCAGAGAGCAAGTACAAGACTGAATCGTGATGGGACTGGTATCGAAGTCCATGTCGGAAGGTCAGCAATAATTGAGAGAGAACTCAAAGATAAGATTGAAGCAGTTGAAGCAACAACATCCAAGAGTAAGTCAGAACCACTAGGACTGAAGAGCATTGCAGATTTGACAGTTGGAATGTGGGATGTGGATATCGAGGGGAAAGTTGTTAACGTATATGATGAGAGAACTTTCACGAATAAGGATGGAGGAGAAGGACGTGTGCGGAACATCATTCTGGCTGATGAATCTAGCAAAATCCGCGTTACATTTTGGAATGATGATGTTGAACAGATTAAGGATGTCAAAGAGGATGACATTATCAAAATTCTTCATGGTTATGTGAAAGAAGGTTTCAGAGGCGGTGTTGAATTCCAAGTAGGTCGGAAGGCTGAGATAGAAATCAACCCCAAAGGCTCAAAACTCAAGAAACTTGATGTATCACAGGTTTCTCCACAAAACTTGACGAGAGCATCAAGAGTTCTCATTGGAGATATTAATGATAGTTCTGAGAATTCGAATGTTGAAGTTTGTGGTATAATTATGAAGCTGGGTCAAACATATCTTGCATGTCCAAATTGTAGTAGAAGACTGGAAGAAGTCGGTGATGAGTACACTTGTACAACCTGTGGTAAGATTGACAAACCAGTTCCAAGAATGCGGAGCCCAATATACCAAGCATGTCCGAGTTGTAACAAGAAACTGGATCAGGCGGATGATGGTTTCACCTGTAAGTCCTGTGGCAAGATTGAGAAACCAGAACCAAGAATGATGTACAAAATAACTTTGGATGATGGATCCGGGTCAATGAAAATTACACTATTTGGCAAAGTAGCGGAGGAATTACTCCAGATGACGTCGGAGGAAGCTGATAAACTAATCAAGGAAACTGGAAAATGGGATCAGCCATTGATTCAGAATGAGGAAAAGGTAGCTGGTAGATTAGTTTCAGTGTATGGTCGTGTGAAGAAGTTTCGAGATTCACTCGACATCTCTGCAAATGGTTTTGAGTTTGCAGACCCACTGAAAGAATCCAAACGGTCAATAGAAGAGCTACAAAAAGAGTTTGTCTGACAATCTGAAAACTTCAATTATATTATTCATGTTTATAATCCAAAGTGGTTGATATAGGGAGTGAAATGAGCCCTACACGTATGGCAATTGCAGAACAAAACTACCTCAGAGGTGTTCTTAAAGCGTTTTTAGAAGGAAAAAAGAATAGTAACTATGTTGTGGGTTGCTTCAGAAACGTTCCCATTATGATTTTTGATGAAATTGCTAAGGATTTGGCGGATTATTCTCATCTTCTTCGGTTCGGAGAGCTTTACAAGATAAGAAAGAAGCTCTTACTGAACTTGAAAGAGAGTCATGAAAAAACACGCTGGAGTCCATGGGCAATTGGAAAGTATCAAGCGTAAATCATGGTTTACGAGCTTGCTTCAATGAGGGATGTCATTCCTTTGAGGAAAATATCTACATCTGAACGATTGTTGTAAAGGTAGAAGCTTGCACGTGCTGTTCCTCTCATCGGGTCTATCCCCATCTGGTAGTGGAATGGTCCTACACAATGCCATCCAGATCGTACCATTACATTGAACTCATCATTCAGGAAAGTGGCAACATCGTGAGCAGATGTAACAGTGTCAACGTTGAATGTTACCAACCCTGTTTTGATTGAAATATCGTCTGTTCCCAGAATGTGAACGTGTTCCATTTCACTGAGTTGTTTCAGTGCAATTTCAAGGAGGGACCGTTCGTATTTCTCAATTTCACGCATTCCAATTGATTTTAGATACTCAGCAGCGGCACCGGCGCCTATAGCCCCAGCATAGTTCTGTAGACCAGCTTCGAATTTCTCTGGAGGCGGCAGATATTCGGGGATTATCTTGCCATTCTCAAAACGTACATCACTTACAGTATCCCCACCATAATGGAACATGTTCATAGATTCTAGATGTTCCAACTTTCCATAAAGAACTCCCATTCCAGTGGGTCCACACATCTTATGGATTGAGATGGCTGAGAAATCTACATCAAGATCTTGAACATCTAATGGATGATGAGGTGCGTACTGGGCATCATCACTCATTACAAGAGCACCTCGGTCATGGGCGAGTTCTACGATTTCTTTCATTGGCGCAACTGTACCTGTAACATTAGACGAATGAACGACTGAAACCATGCTGGTTTTATTGTCGACTGCCTTCTTCCAGTCTTCAATGTCAAAGGTTCCATCGGTTTGAGCTTTGACTATCTCAATGTTCAATCCATCTCTCTTAGCTCTCTCTACAAATGGTAGTGATCCACTGTGATGTTCAAGAGAAGTTGTAATAATTTTGGAACCCTTTGGCAATCTGACTGAACTGGCTACAATATTCAACGATTCTGTTGCATTTCGAGTCCAGATGCATTCTTCCTCTCTAGCTGCATTGAGAAATCTAGCGAGTTTTCCCCGAGCTGCAGAATATGCGTTTGAAGCCTCTTCTCCAAATTTGTGAATACTTCTGCCTCCACATGCAGGATACATCTCATAATACTCGTTCATGGCGTCAATTACCTTTCGAGGTTTGAGAGCCATACATGCACTGTCTAGGTATACAACTGGATGACCGTTTATTTTGCGTTCAAGTGCGGGAAAATCGTGTCTAATCTTAGTCCAGTCAACCATGCTTATCAATCCCTTATCAGTTGCCACCTGTACCCACCCTTGCCGAACTTCTTTGTAATCAGACCCTTTTTCACAAGAAGGTTAGCAGCAACAACAAACGAGTCACCACCAACGCAGTCAATACAGAGTTCAGCAAAGTCCTCAGTTTGAGCTATCTCAAGAATCTCTGATGTTGTCAAAGAGGTCGTAGTTTCAAGTATCTTGAGTACACACTGAGCGTTTTTAGAAAGGTCTGACATCATTGGCTCACGCGAAACATCCAGCAATAAGAAACCTTCGTAACGACCAGTAATGTCATTTAACAAAATGCTTAAATCATCACCCGAGCGGGAGAGCCTGCTCTATTTCTTTCGGGGCTTCAGCTCTGGTTTGTGTGAAATAGGCATAGGGTGATTCATCATGGGAAGAAGAAGAAGACAGAAAGTACGTCGCCGACCGCAGAAACGTATTCCAGATGTGTATCCATGTCCAGACTGCGGGAATACAGCCATCAAGATTGAGCTGTACCGTGATAATGGAATGGCTACTGTGAAATGTGGATCATGTGGGCTGGAGATGACAATTGATGACGTCAACCCATTGACCGAACATGTCGATATCTATGGATCTTTTATTGACAGATTCTATGAAGAGCGGCAAGCAGAGGCTTAATACTGCAGAACAATTAACATTCAGCAATGATTATAAGCGGACTCATTCCGAGAGCACACGATTCCAATGCAGATTGATACTTTCGTTTCAGTTCTATTTATCCTACTAGCTGCAATGGGTATCTTTGCACTGCTACTCACTATGGGTTATATGGTCTATGGTGAGGAAGACGAGGAATAGAAAACGGGATGTTGCTCCCGATGACCGGTTCAGTTCTACGTACTGCTTTTGAAAAAGTGGCACCACATATTTCAAATCTTGATGAGATAAAAGCACTTGTTGATGAGATTGAGAGGAAAGCTGATTCTCAAGATTCAATAATCTCTGAACTAGAAAAGAGATTGGAGAACGCAGAAGTGACCTTAAGGACTGATATACGCATCTTGATTAATGAATGTCGACACCTGAAAAAATAGGACGTCGACTAGATGAGCGATTTTGCACCCCTGAGTAAGGAGATAGCTGAGTTTCTTAGAGCAAATGGAATAACTCGGTTCACACCGATTCAGGAGAGTGCTATATCTCACCTACATAACACGGATGATAATACTCTACTGTTGGCGCCAACCGGAAGTGGCAAGACAGAGGCTGCACTCCTACCTCTGTTGCATCGCCTTCAAAAGATGAGTAAAGAGAGAGAACTATTTGGTTTCTATATTCTTTACATTACACCATTAAGAGCTTTAAACCGTGATGTCTTCAAGAGGATTGAGGAGCTATGTAATCATCTCGGACTCACTGTAGCAGTACGTCATGGCGACACAACTCAGTATGCACGGAGAAAACAAGCAATCAAACCTCCAAATCTATTGATCACAACTCCGGAGTCACTACAAGCAATATTACCAGGTAAAAGATTGAGGCATCACCTCAGAACAGTCTTTTCAGTTATTGTTGATGAGATTCATGATCTTGCAAACAGTAAGAGAGGCACTCAGCTTAGTCTGGGTCTAGAAAGGCTTGAACGAGTTGTAGGAGCACCAGTGCAACGTATTGGTTTATCCGCTACAGTTGGAAATCCGAAGGACGTGGCGTCTCTCTTAGGAGGCGCAAAACCTGTCAAGACGTTTTGGGCGGGGTATGGTGATCGCCAGATAGAACTAAGAGTGACTATGCCGGAACCGAAGGATGACCATAGACAGCTGTCAAAGAAGATAGCCTATCCTCCACACTCTGTGGCTCGACTTGAGGCAATTGTAGAACTCATTAGAAATCACCAGTCAGTCATTGTATTCACAAACACAAGGTCATTCTCTGAGGTTTTAGGAGCAAAGATGCGGTCTATCAAGCCACCCTATGAGTTTGATGTGCATCATGGCTCATTATCTAAAACTGTACGACTTTCTGCGGAAGATCGACTCAAGATTGGAGTGTCGAAAGCCATTATTGCAACTTCGAGTCTTGAGCTTGGGATTGACATTGGACAGACCGACCTGGTGGTTCAATATTCTTCACCAAGGGAAGTTTCTAGACTACTACAAAGAACTGGTCGATCTGGCCATGGCGTGGGGAAGACCTCGAAGGGAGTTATTATAGCCACAGTGAATCTTGATGATATCACCGAGTCAGGAGTAATTCTCAGACGTGCAAAACAAAATAAAGTTGAAGATGCGAAAATACCTTTGAAATCGTGGGATGTCCTTAGCCATCAGATTGCAGGAATACTATTAGATGCTGACCAGATTGAAAGGAATGAGCTGTTAGAGATTATCAATTTAGCATACCCATTCGCAGAAGTTACTTTTGATGAATTGAATCAGCTTCTTAATTTTCTTGAGGGTCGAAAGATTCTAGAAACTGACCACTCGAAGGTCACGAGGGGAGCAAGAACGCGCATATTCTACTATGACCGTTTAAGCACCATTCCTGATGTACAACAAGTTAATGCAGTTGATATGACCACTCGTGTTTCTATTGGGGTGCTTGACGAAGACTTTGTTTTATCCAATATTGAACCAGGTTCGATTTTTGTAATCAGGGGTAGGCCTTGGAATGTAATCACTATTGATGATGTGACTGGGGAGGTGTTATGTGCACCTGCCTCAAGTACAGATAGTGAAGCCCCTCGATGGGTGGGTGAGATGATTCCAGTTCCATTCGAGGTCGCATCGGAAGCAGTAAAGATGTGGAACTCGGTAGTGGATATGGAACCAAAAGTAGTGGGAAAGTGGTTAATTCAGGAATATGGTATTTCAGAGGAGGCACATCATCACCTGTTTGAAACTTTGAATACAAGCAAAGATATCCTAGGAAAGCTTCCATCTGAAAATTTGTTCATTGTGGAGGAATTCGATTCTGGGTTGGTTTTACATGCTCCTCTTGGAACTAAAGCCAACGAAACCTTAGGGATAGT
This sequence comes from Candidatus Thorarchaeota archaeon, assembly GCA_016839345.1. The sequence continues at coordinate 11,744 of JAEOUL010000129.1, forward strand.
CATCGCATCCCTTCTAACAACACGTTTTGGAGTCGAGGTGGCTGTTGAGAGGGATCCATATCGTATCCTTTTCACAGCAGGTAAGCGGATAGATCCAAAATGGATTATAGATGTTTTACAGGAATATAATGGACAGCAAGTTTCAGTTATTCTCCAGCTAGCAGTAAAACATACTCAGAATTTTGCATCACGTTTTATTCATGTAGCCCGAAGAATGGATGTAGTACGTAAGGACGCAAAATCCAAGGAGATTCCTGTCAAATATTTGATCAAATCATTTGAGAATTCGCCTGTATTCCAAGAGGCTATGAGAGAGGTCTTGGATGACAAGATGGACGAGTCACGTATCATGGATATATTTGACAGATATTCAGAAGGAAAACTTGACATTCACATTGTAAAGACTGCAAATCCATCACCTCTAGCGCGGTTAATTATTGAAGAAAAAACAAGATTCGAAGTCATGGGAGAGATAACTGATGAAGACGAGGTGCTTCGAATGATGGAGGAACGTCTTCTTTCTACGAAATTTAGACTGATTTGCATGGCCGAGTCACATTGGAATTCTGTTCGAACTCTGTCAACGCTGGAAGATAAGGTCACATGTCCAATATGTGATTCTACAATGATTGCTGCAATATCACCGGCAAAGAATGATGTTCCAAAGTTTTTTGCCAAGCGGAAACGTGGAGAAAAACTCACAAAGAATGAAGACAGGGAACTAAGGGCTGCTGCACTCACTGCGGAACTCGTGTCTAGATATGGAAAGACTGCGTTGATGGTTTTAGCAGGCCGAGGTATTGGATCAAAAACTGCTGCACGGATTTTAAGGCCAGGATTGAAAGATCGGCTTGAAGTCTTGAGAGAAATAGCCAAGGGAGAGCTTCAGTATGAAAGAACTCGACAATACTGGTAAATCGAGGAAACCAATGATTGTGTTTGCTGGAAGGAGCAATGTTGGAAAAAGTAGCACAATTCGTGCTCTTACTGGTAGGAAAGTTCGTGTGGGAAAGAAACCCGGTAGCACTCGTTGGGAATTATTGATTGATTTTGGCCCCATCACGATTGTGGACATACCTGGTTTTGGATATATGTCAGGACAGAGTAAGACAACTATTGAAGAAACAAAGATCAGCATTGTTCAGAAATTGGAGTCGTGGAGTGATCAATTGGCATTGTCAGTCTTGATTATCGATCTATCCCTTTTCAGAGTAATATTTGAACGGTGGTCATCAAGAGGTGAAATTCCTATAGATGTGGAATTCTATGGCTTTCTGTCTGAGATCTCACCTCAAGTGATTATACTGGCTAATAAAAGTGACAAAGTGAAGAAACGAGAGCTTGCCTACGAATTAGAATTTTTAATGGACAAACTCAGAGAGGTAGTCCCAGCTTCAGAGCCAACTGTGATTGTGGCGTCGGCTCTAAAGAAATCTGGAATAATGGAACTTGCTGAAACCATTGATTCTCTCCTACGTGAACAGGGATTGGATTGCCCGAGGTGGGCATTCACCGCAACTTCTTGAATAGGTAGAATACTACCCCAATGACAAGCGTTACAGATGATATTATTGCTAGAGGAATAATTGCACTGGGAGCTATGACGAACTCTTCGGATAGCCAGTTTAGGATGTTCATAAAGAGTCGTGAGTTGTCTCCCATGTAGAACCATCTCAAATCTGTTTCTGGATAGTCAAGGTTGAGTCCTGTGAACATGAGAGTTGAGCCGGATATGACTATTCGACTTGAATCATACTGGAATGCAGACATCCAAGGTGGAAATGTTCCATTAATAGTCGAGTAAGAGAGGGGAGCGTCTTCAAAATCTTCTAGTGTCATATTTGGGAATGAATAGTTTGCCCAACTCACTGAGCTAGCTTTGAATTGAGCAAAAGAACTCTCATAGCCTCTAGCAATTCCACTGGTCAATTCGACAGGTGTTAGGGTAGCTGTCATTGTGTAAAGATCATTTATGTTTCTGAAGATGGGATGACTTGCATCCCAGGTTGATGGGTCTAATTTAATCATCCAGGGATATGTTGCGTTAAAGACGGGTTGATCATAGTCAAACATTGTATCTGAATAGACATCTTCAAGACTAGATTGATTGGTACTGAATCGAACACTGGTCACATTGATGCCGTCGAGGAATATATTGACTAATTGGTTATCACCCATGTCATGTAAAGTCCCTGCACCCCAATATTCCGATATTGAGTCAATTGTTGGGTCACCTAATACAAATAGCGAGCTCCCATTTGCGAGCATCTCAGCTACTGCATTGAATTCGCTCTGTGAGAAAGGAAAGTTAACGTCCGGAGCTGCTATGATGAGGATATCAACATCATTGAGGAGTGTGTCAGTCAGTTCGTCATCTTCATTGACTCTTAGAAAATACCTTGTTGATGCATTGACAGTATCGAGTATAAGCTTGAGTCCGTTGTTTTCGCTATATGCAGAGTATTGTTGGCCATGACTTGCATCATAAAGTACAACAATTGAATCTAATTCGGACTGAGCGCTAGCGATGCCCTGAATGCTGGACAATAGAATGATTACAGTGACTACTGTTGCAAGAACTCTAGTGGTATTCCTGAGCGGCTTCATTTTGATGTACCCGTCCTTTCGGCTCAGTCTGCGTGCCTGACCCTGGACCGTGTTTTAAAGTTATCCTCATAACATGCTTGTGTTCAATCAGTCCTACGCCACTCTACAAAGAGTTGTCGTCGTTCTGTATCTGTAGACTCCTGAATCTGAAATTGTTCACGAATCTCAGCTATCCTTTGTGCTAGAAGATGATAGCATAAACTACTTTCATGCGAGATGACGACCTCTTGATAGAAACTTCTGCATGTGCAGAATATTTCAGGTATGACCAGATATTGACGGCGTCCCTTTACAATCCATGTTTCAGACTCACTTGGGTGAAAATGGTACTTGATTATCTTGCCCTCTTCCACCGCTCTTAGAGCACGTACAAACTTCTTCCCATACTTCTTTCTGAAGTACTCGATGTCATTCTGAGTGAGGTCTTTTTGTGACAGTCTTGATACCTCGGACTGTGGAAGGGACATAATTCTCACTAAATTCTCTGACATAACGAGGTTAAAATGTTGTATATTGGATATGGAATCAGCCATGGAGCCGATATTCGATAACAGAGGACTAATTATCAGTTGGGATGATAGAAATGTACTACTGATCTCAGACTTGCATCTTGGATTCGAAGTTACAATTTCACAAGAGAAAGGTGTTGAATTTCCCCCCCAGCATCCAGTTATATTCCAGAGAATAGAAAATTTGGTGAAAAAGTACAGTGTATCACATCTATACATCATAGGAGATGTGAAACACACTATCATTGTTGACAGTTTCTACAACTGGGAGATTGTACCAGAATTCATGGAGAGCATAGGAGATATGGTAGATGTCACTATTATTCCAGGCAATCACGACGGAAACTTGGAATCACTACTTCCGCGAAATGTTATACTCACTAATGTTCATGGAATTGTACTAGAACCTCAGGAAGAGTCTGTAGGATTGCTACATGGACACTCTTGGCCATCATATGATGTTCTGGATGCAAAGATGATAGTAGTAGGTCACAACCATCCAACGATTCGGAGGTTTAGAGATGCATCAGTACCAGAGATTGGACGTGCGTCAAGACGAAGATTTGGCGGTATCGTTCCGGTGGTTATTCAGTCAAGATTGGATAAAAACTGTGTAAGACAGACAATGGGGATGCTTGAAAACCCTGATGATACTGATTGTACAATGATTACTCTACCAAGTTTCAACGAGCTATTCTCAGGAGTACCAGTCAATTATTCTACATCAGAATTCTTTGGTCCTCTTTTTGAGAACAAGTGTGCAAATCTGCACGAGTCTGAAGTATACAGTATTGATGGATTGTTCCTTGGTACTGTAGAATGGCTTCGTGAACGTTTCAACGAAATGATTAAATCCAAACCTATGAGGACTGACTCCGAGAAGGGTCGGTAGTCTAGATTGGTATGATTCTTGGTTCGGATCCAAGAGGTCGCGAGTTCAAATCTCGTCCGGCCCACCATTCCTAATTCTAAGTCCTATAACTGGCTTCTAATAAACCACTACCACGAATAGCTCGATAAGCAGGATATAGAGTGACTATTAGGACAAAAATGCCTCCGAGTGGATAGATAATGTTTCCACCAAGATAGAGAGAGAGAATTTGTAAAATGAGTATGAATTGTAGGGCAATGAGTAAAAGGGCTGAAGACTTGCCCTGTTTTCTCGGGACTATACTCTTTCTTTCAATTAGAGTGAGTAAGCCAACCAGAACTACCACCACTAGAAGGAGTAATAGTCCAAGGCCTAAACCAGAGAAATAATGTTGTGCATGAATAAAATGGGATTGATCTTCCTGCAAAGCAAACTGTAGTAGGGGAGTTCCTTCGGGCCAACCAAAACTTACAGTGTAACTGAAAAGATTTGCATCATAATTGCGGTATTGCTGAATACAAAACGGGTACGCTGCTGGTGAAAAGACTCGCAAAGCTTCATCCCCAGTTAATGGGATTTCTGTAATAGGTGATAGACTAGCCATAACTGCAACTATGAAGGATGTGACAAATCCAACAGAAAGTAGTTGGATTATTTGATTCAAGTCTGTTTTACTGGCCAATAACCACGCACCGAAAACAATGACAATCACAACGATCAATCGAGTACTGTCCTTTGTCTTTCTTTAGTCTTATATCACATCTTCTGGAGATATTACTTCCGGGAGTTCAAATCTCGTCCAGCCCGTCACTTCTCACTCCTAACTAAACTGGTCATTCACGATCTTGAAGATAGGGAGTAGAGAACCACTGCAGCAGTGCCTGAAGGACCTATGTCTACGTGAGCCTCAAGACTGCGACATTCACCAAGGTCCATCTCTTTTCTGGAAAATGAACTACTACTGCCCGAGAGGATGATGGCTACTCTCTCACCTGATTTGACCACTTCTGAGAGTTGCCCAAAATCTAGACGTGCTTTTACGAGGACTGGAGACGTGATCATCATTGGGTGCTCAATCTTGAGAACCTCTAGCACATCCTTTAGATCGGGGAGTACCATGAAGTTACTCTTCATCTTCATTGCGAGTCTGTTTGCATCCGGTACTCCAGCCTGTGCTGCAGAACCCTCAGCCTTAGAAACTACAAAGTTAGAAAAACCGAGTCCATACACAACCTGTGCAGTTTCAATCGTCTTTGAAGCTGAGTGTACATTGTGTAAAACTACGTAGATGTTTTTGAATGATTCATCCAAGGTGCATACGAACCTCCTGTGCAATTAGCTGAGAGATGAGGGGGGGAACACTCTCACCTACTTGATTGTATTGGCTGTCTGTTGGACCGACGAATGAATAGGAATCTGGATAACTCATGAGTCTTGCGTGTTCTCTGACTGTTAGAATTCTGTTTTCATAAGGGTGGATATACCGTGATAGACCGTTGATTGAGGTAGATATGCGGTCAGGAAAGAGTCGTACCCAATTGGGAAGAGTTCGTGTCTTTGAGGTGCGAAAGTGTCTAGCACCCTGACCCCAACGTGTCTTTCGAACAGCCTTAATTCTATCCTCAGAAAGAGGGTAGATGGAGTGGTTTGGGACTGAGTCGTGAGGACTGAATAACAAATCTGAGTTTAGGGGTGGTAGCGTTCCAATCGATTCTATGACTGTTGGTGCGACTTTCCGTGGAAGGTTCAGCTTCATATTGCTTATGAATACTCTCAGTCTCCTCGATGGATTGCCATGATTATGGGCTCTAATCATATTGAAAAACACTGTATCAATGTCAACGCGTGTAAACTCGCGTAGGATTATGTCATCACCCCCAGACTGTAATATGGCAGCGACGTTCTCAATGATAAAGACCCTGGGAGAAAGATCGCCTATGATTCTGATTGTGTCCAGTAGTAATCTGGCAGTACCTTTTCCATAGATGCGTTCTGTTGCTGATCTTTGACTATCCGGATTAGCTTTACTGAACTCTTCACAGGGTGGTGAGGCTATGATAATGTCTGGAGGTCCTCCTAACACATCTTCAATCTGGAGCGAGTGAAGATTGTGAATATCTGCATTCCATATCTTGGCTTGGGGATAGTTTATGCTATAGGTTTCTAGAGCTGAAGGGTCAATATCTATGGCTAGATCTGTATCATCTGAGAGAGACTTGAATCCGTAGGAAAAGCCGCCGGCACCACAGAATAGGTCTAGAATCTTCATCCAAATATCCTCAGTTCAATTTCCTTGCACCAACCACCGATTATAACAATGTCGAAGGAAGACTTCAAAAGTACCGATTATCTAGCCGGCTATCAGGCTGCAATGGTGAGTGAGAATGGGATTAGGATCTGGAAAAGGTAAGGCAATCCTGTTTGGTGAACATTTTGTTGTCTATGGACTTCCAGCTCTTGCGGCAGGAATTGCATCAGAAACTACAGCAAAGGTGACACGGGTCAGGTCCATTGGATGGAAACTCGTAGACAATCGACCTGCTATGCCCGGATACAAGGAGAAGAAGTATGAGGAACAGAAGCAGTCGATTGAAAATATGCTGAAACACCTTAACATCGATACTACAAAGATGGGTTTCCAGATTGATTTAGAAGGAAACCTTGTATGTGCCTCAGGTATTGGAGCCAGTGCAGCAAGTTGTGTGGCAATTGCCAGAGCTCTTAGTGATGATTTCTCACTCAATCTCAATGATGAACAGATCAATGAAACTGCGTATATCGGCGAGATGGGCTACCATGGAACTCCTTCAGGTCTTGACAACACTGCTTCTACTTATGGAGGGCTGGTATGGTTTGAAAGGGATTTGAGTGGGGGACCTCCTAAGTTTGAGAGCCTGAAGCTGCAGAAGCCAATGCATCTTATTATTGCTTCAACTGGGATTACTGCTAGTACGAAGGTAGTTGTAGGGGATGTAAGAGCAAAGAAAGAGGAGGATCCAGATTGGTTTGAAACAATTTCAAAGCAATATAATCAACTGGTGCATGACGCAAAAGACGCCCTATTACAACTAGACATTACAAAAGTGGGTGCTTTGATGAACAAAAATCACGAATTGTTACAGCAATTGACTGTGTCTTGCAGGGAACTTGATGTTCTTGTCACTATTGCCAGACAAAATGGAGCTATTGGAGCAAAAATGACTGGAACTGGAAGAGGTGGAAATATGATTGCATTAGCTCCTGATGAAGTCACAGTGAAACAGATTGCAGAAGCACTTGAGATAGAGGGTAAAGCTGCGGGTGTGTGGATTACATCATTTGGACTTTGAGGTGAATCTATGATACTTGAGGAGTATATCAAGATACTACAACAGAAAGAGAAGATAACCACTGTTAGTAAGAGTATCTCTAAGAATCTAGAAATTGCAGGTGTTTTGAAGACTCTTGAACCAACACCTGTGCTATTTGAGAATGTAAAAGAGAACGAGTTTCGTGTTGCTGGAAACCTATTCTGTACCAAGGCACAAATAGCAGAATACTTTGGAATAACAACAGAAGAAATTATTCCAACCCTCACTAAAGCTATCGAAAGTCGTAGCAGACCCGAAGAGACTGACAGGGCTCCATGTCAAGAAGTTATTGAGGATGGTGTGGACCTTGACAGGCTTCCAATCTTGATTCACAATAAAGTAGACGGAGGACCCTACATCTCGTCTGGTGTTGTGGTTGCATCTGATCCAGAATTTGGACAGAATCTTGATTTTCA
>JAEOUL010000331.1 GCA_016839345.1 Candidatus Thorarchaeota archaeon
AAACCGTATCATCCATTGCTGTCGAAAGCATACAGATTACAGCTTTGCCTCCGCGCGACCTCTTTGCACCACGTATAAAGTCAACCTGCCCTCCAATACCACTGTAAAATCTATGTCCGATTGAATCCGCACATACTTGTCCTGTAAGATCTACCTCAAGAGCTGAGTTGATAGCAATCATCTTGTCGTTCTGACCAATAACATAGGGATCGTTAACATATGCAGTATCATAGAAATGGAACATTGGATTGTCATCGATGTAATTGTATAGCTTCTCTGAACCCATTGCAAAGCTAGCAATCACTTTTCCTCGATGAAGTGTCTTCTTTTTGTTAGTCACTACCCCCCTCTCAATTAACGGAATAAGGCTATCACTGAACATCTCAGTGTGTATTCCAATGTCTTGAACACCTGAATCTAACAGATTGTTGCAGACTGATTGTGGTAAGGCTCCTATCCCCAACTCTAGTGTTGAGTCATTCCCGACTAATCTTGCGACATAGCTCCCAATTCGGTCAATTGTTTCTGTAACTTCAGCAGCTTGGAATTCTCTCAATGGTTCATTATAAGGGACTAGATAGTCAATCTCGCGTATATCTACAAACGAATCACCATGAGTGATTGGCATTTTCTCATTGACCTGTGCAATGACAGTATCTGCACTCTCAGCTGCTGACTTGGTGATATCCACAGATATTCCGAGCGAACTGTACCCATTTCGATCAGGAGGACTAATCTGTATCATTGCAACATCAAGAGGCATTCTCTTGTGTCTAAACAAATGAGGTATATCAGAGAGCATTATCGGAGTATAATCTGCACGCCCTTCTGAAACCGCTTCCCGAATGTTCGCACTTACAAAGAAACTATTGTGTCTGAACTGATTCTGAAACTTGGGATCTGCAGATGGTGTGTCTCCAAGTGTGAGGAGATGGACAATTTCATTGTCAGCCATCTGCCCAGCATTGGTTGCAAGCTCCTGAACCAAATGATATGGAACGCCACAACCTGTTCCTAAGAAGATTCTTGCTCCACGTTTTATTTTATTGATGGCTTGGGAGGCATTTACAACCTTATTCTTGTACTTCTCAGTCCAATCAGTCTTGCTCATCGCAGATTACCCCTTATCATTAAACTCTCCCGCTAGACAGTAGTATTTAGGCATTTGCAAGTTACCAAATTATGTTTACTACAGAAGGCTTTTAGTAGGGTTGTATACGCCAGCGGCTCAATACCTGACAATATGACAGGTGAATTTCATAATGTCTGATGAAAAAATCGGTAATAGGAACCTTGTCATTCTTGGTGCGCTTATTGTGCAGTTGTGCCTGGGTTCGATATACGCTTGGTCATTCTTTCAGACTGCTCTGAATGGAGGCAGTCCCCCAGTCGGTGTGTATCTCTGGCCCTCTCTATACTCACAACTGCCATTTGCAGCAGGTCTGGCATCGTTCGCCTTATTCATGATATTTGCAGGACGATGGCAAGATCGAGTTGGTCCTAGAAAGGTCGCTACAGTCGGTGGTATCCTCTTAGGTGCGGGCTATATTCTTGCATTCTTTGTCGATTCTGTTGCTGGGTCTAACCCACTTCTAGGCACTGTCTACCTTGTCATCACCTATGGGATAATTGGTGGTGCTGGTATCGGTTTTGCCTATGTCTGTCCAATTGCAGCCCTTGTGAAGTGGTTCCCTGACAAGAAAGGTACAATCACTGGTATTGCAGTAGCGGGTTTTGGAGCAGGTGCTCTTGTGTTTGGATATGTTGAACAATATCTGCTTGTTCTCTTTGATGTACCAACTACAGCTAACATTGGTATGCCCATGTTAATTCTTGGTGTCATCTACTTAGTCCTTGTAGTGCTTGGTTCACAATTGCTTACAAATCCTCCAGAGGGTTGGCTACCAGAGGGTTATACACCCCCACCAACAATTGCTGATGGTGCTGGTACCGGTATGATGCCAAGTCAAATGATCCGGACTTCCACATTCTGGCTACTCTGGCTCATGTTTGTATTTGCTGCAACTGCTGGATTGATGACACTAGGCAATGTCAAAACTGCATCTCTAGCAATCGATGCCGCAACAGATGCTGTTGTAATAGTCGGTGTCATGAGCCTACTTAATGCTGCAGGACGTATTGTTTGGGGTGCAACTTCTGACAAATTGGGTCGCGAGAACACAATGATTCTGATGTTCTTGTTACTGGCCGTTGGGATGTTCACTTTCGCATGGATGTCCACAATTAGTATCAGCTGGATAGCAGTAATGGGTATCGCATCATTGATTGGCTTCTGCTTCGGTGGCAATTTTGCACTTTTCCCATCTGCCACAGCAGACTTCTTTGGAAGCAAGAACGTTGGTAAAAACTATGGCGTGATGTTTACGGCTTACGGAATTGCTGGAATCACTGGTGCATTCGTGGCAGGTCCAATTGTTGACGCAACGGGCTCTTACTTCATGGCCTTCATTGTGACTGGAGTTTTAGCAATCATTGCAGTCCTGTTCACACTTGTATTGAAATCCAAACGTAGTGCATAAACTTTGAAAATCGAGGTCGAGGACCATTCCTTGGCCTCTTTCCAATCTTTTTTCTCAGAAATTCTTACAATTACAAACATCTTCGACAAGCTGTTATCTTTTCACAAAAATACGTAATATTTGACAAGCTTCATATAGACAATATTTTGCTCGTCGCCCATCGAATCGATGTTGTTAGGTGACATACTTGTCAGAAGAAAAGAAGATTACAGTTTATAGCCAGGAAGAAAGGCGTTTCGACCCCCCAAAGAGATTCGTCGACAAGGCTTATGTAAAGAGCCAAGATGAGCGAATGAAGATTTGGAAGGAGTCGGTCGAAAATCCCGACGAATTCTGGCTCAAAGCAGCCAAGGAACTTTGTTACTGGAAGAAAGAGCCAACTAGGGGATTTGAGTGGGAGGATATCAAGAATATTCGATTTTCCTGGTTCAAGGACGGTGTGACCAATATGGCTTACAACTGTCTTGACAAGCATGTCGAGGCAGGTAAAGGTGACCAGATTGCATTGATTTGGCAGGGCGAACCTCTTGAAGAGTCAAAGACGTACACCTACAGTGAACTCCTTAGCGAGGTCAACAAGGCCGCAAATATGCTGAAGAATCTCGGTGTAAAGAAGGGCGACAGGATTACAATGTACTTACCCATGATTCCTGAGCTCGCAATCATCATGCTTGCATGTGTCAGGATTGGTGCAGTACATAGCATTGTTTTCGGTGGTTTCAGTGCCGACTCGGTCAAGGACAGAATCCTTGATTGCAAGGGCAAACTACTTGTCACAGCAGACGGTTACTACCGTGCTGGCAAGACAATCCCACAGAAGAAAGGTGCAGACACAGCAGTCGAAGAACTTGATATGGTCGAGAAGGTTCTTGTTGTCAAGAGAGTCGGAATCGATGTTCCATGGACCGAGGGCAGAGATGTCTGGTATCATGAGGAGTATGAGAAAGTCGACGATAAGTGCGACCCAGAGTGGGTAGATGCAGAGGATCCATTATTCATTCTATACACATCTGGTTCCACTGGCAAACCAAAGGGTGTTCTTCATACAACTGGTGGATACATGACCTATACAACCCACACATTCAAGCATATCTTCGACTGGCATGAGGGTGATGTCTACTGGTGTACAGCAGACATAGGTTGGATTACTGGACATTCCTATATTGTGTACGGACCACTCTCCGCAGGCGCTACCACAATGATGTTTGAGTCAGTACCGACCTATCCGGACAACGATCGCTTTTGGCATGAAGTCGAGAAGTGGAAAGTCAATCAGTTTTACACTGCTCCAACTGCTATCAGAGCTTTGATGCGATTCGGTGACGAACCCGTACTGAAGCATGATCTCTCATCTCTGAACCTACTGGGTACAGTCGGCGAGCCAATAAACCCTGAAGCATGGATTTGGTACCACGAGATTATTGGAAAGAAGAACTGTCCTATTGTAGACACCTACTGGCAGACTGAAACCGGTGGTGTGATTCTTACCCCTCTACCTGGTGCAACTCCAACCATTCCTGGTTCATGCACCTATCCATACTTTGGTGTAGATCCAGTTATCGTTGCAGAAGATGGCATGCCAAACAAGGCAAACGAGGGTGGATATCTCTGTATGAAGAAACCCTGGCCCGGTCTCATGAGGACAGTCTATGGTGACCACAAGAGGTTCGTTGATACCTACTGGGTCCAGTTCAAGAACCCTGACAACGGTGAGCCAATGTATTATACTGGTGACGGTTCCCGTTTCAACGATGATGGTTACTACTTCGTGATGGGGCGTCTGGATGATGTTCTCAAAGTATCAGGACACAGGCTTGGTACAGCTGAGATCGAGTCCTCACTTGTCAAGCATCCTGCAGTCGCAGAGTGCGCTGTTGTAGGATTCCCACATGAGATAAAGGGTGAGTCAATCTATGTCTTCGTCACCCTGAAGATGGGTGTGGAGAAGACCGATGAGCTCAAGGCTGAACTCAGAAGTCACGTGCGTGCAGATGTAGGTCCAATCGCCACCCCTGAGAAGATCCAATGGGCTGACGCACTACCAAAGACCCGTTCAGGCAAGATTATGCGCCGAATTCTGAAGCGTATTGCTGCTGGTAAGATCGATGATCTCGGTGACGTCACAACCCTAGCTGACCCAACAGTAGTTGAAACTTTAGTCAGAGAGCGTATCAAATAGATGAAGAAAGAGAGTGCCTACATAGGCGCTCTCTCATCCTATTTTTTCTTACTCATGATTCTACTTCTGCTTTGGAGCTATCCATGTATCACGATAAATCCAAATTTCTGATATTGCTCCTTTCTTTCCAACATTAGGTGGTAGCCTGCCTCTGAGAGTATGTCTGAATTTAGTGAGATTTATCGGACAGCTCGTTACATCTCCAAATGACAGACTGACTCCACCCTTGTATTTTCCTTGTTTGAGCTGATAGAACTCCTTTACATACTTTGGCACATAGAACCCAAGGCGTGTCTTATCATACTCGGAAACTCTTGAAATGAAACGAATCGGCATATCTTCGACCTCCTCCTAAGAATCGATATGCAATTACAACAATTTGATATCTGGTTTACGGTATGATTTAAGGCTCCTCAAATCGACATTCTTGTCATCGACTCCTCATTCGATTTACTAAAGGTTGATTTCTACAATAATTGGTCATAGGATAACCTACAAAAACAGGTCTTTATGAACCACAAAGAGTGTGAAATATGTTCCAAGAAGGTACAACGCGAAAGAGAATCATCGGTACAGTGATTGCAAGTTCAGTATTCCTATTCTGGATTCTTGTTGATCTCTACGTATTCCCTATTTTCGGATTGACCTCTTATTTGTTATATGAGATACTGGCCTACGGGTCTTGGACTGTAATCACACTGGTCTGTTTTGGGATATTGTCTTGGGCTGGATGTTTCTATCTACGTCGTCAAACTGAAGACACAGCAACTCAGATGACCTAGTTGGGCAACGTATTCTCATTATGAGAGCCCGTAGAATTACCTTGACGTTCAAGTATACGTAGAATTTGCATCCCCAGTGTGACTACTACGAATGCAGAGAGTACCACCTTTATTGGAGTGATTATGCCAGCCACTAACCAAATTTCATAGAGAATCTCTGGTGTCATTCCAAGTACCCAATGAACTTGTCCTGGAATAAGTACAAAGACGCGAAACAGTATGTCTGATTCTAAGCCGATCACAGCGCAGAAGAGGAGTAAGATTACATTGTTTCGTTCGCTTGTATCAGACCAGATCCCACGAATGGTCGTTGCAGAGTATATCAGTACAATACCGTATCCGACCAGAATATCCCAGATTCCCCAAAGCGGGAGCCCCCATGAAACTGGATACAAAAAATACGCCAGAAGCATAGCCGAATAGATACCAAGCACAGGTTTCCATCTATGTTGGTACACAAATCCTGCCACTGCGGCACCCATTGACAATCCAATCATGAATAGAAACTCGGTAGGTTCACGGTAGTAGATAGTGTGTCCCAGAAAGCTACCAAGTCCTACCGATAGTGCTCCCAAGTATGGTCCTAGTAAGATACCAACTATTGGACTCAATAAAAATGCCCAACTTAACCAAACCCCTGATGTGAAACCAAATGCAGGAATGATATCTAATATGGTAGTCATTGCAGCAAAGATAGCTACAAAAGACACCGCCCGGCTTGGGGTTGATCCGATTGAGAGCGCCATGGTTCCGCGCGGCACACACGCGTGAGATTTAAACTCTCTTGAACGTCAGAGGAGTTTCTATATATCGCGGAGCTATATATTGCACTGTGAATACTTTAGGAGTTTGAGATTATTATGGGAAAGGCACGATTTGTGTTTCCGTTCATCTTTGCTGCTGCAGGAATTGTTTTCGGCCTATATGTCATGTATAGGGTAACCTCCTTTGCACCATCATTCGAGTTCATCCCGTGGATTGAGGGGTCACTCTTCACTGACATCTTGATAATTCTTGGAATAGCAATTCCAGTGATAGCCATTGAATATTTCGTCATTGCTCTCCCACTTGCAGCCCTCTTTCTCTTGGGTAGTCGTCTAGTCAAGTCTGCAACCTACAATTTTTCTATCATGGACATAGGAACTGAGTTTGGCGGCTACAGAATGATTCGCAGAAGTGTTGCCCCTGCCCTCTTCAGCTTGAGTACATCTGGACTCATAATGGGTCTTGTCGAGGGTATACTTGCTGAACCTTTGTCAACAGCACCTCCAGGAACGGGTTTTTGGATTGCATTGACTCTTACACTGATGGGTGCACTCGTCATAATGCCCATTGCTCTTGCACTTTTCATCCCCACCTGGATTTTGAACGATGCTGGTATTGTGACTTATCTAAAGGAAGGTCAACTAGATGTTCGACAATGCCCTGACACAGAAGGAGTCGGTCGTTGGTACAGTAGTATGCTTAGTGGCTATTCGTTGTTTGCTTATCCAATTGCAATGATTAGTGCACACTTTGTACAACCATTCATTATCGAAGGTCTTCTACCAGAGCAACATCCAGAGTTGTTTCTCGTAAGCGTTCTCTGGACTCTTGGAATTCCTCTGGTGGTCGTAGCCTTCATACTCCCTGTTGTTTTCCTGAACGAGGCTGCCCAGAGAAAATCAGTTGGGATCATTCAGCGCTTTGCACGTGGGCTGGCTGCTAAGGAGGTAGAGAAACCAGTTATCTCGAGAAAGGGTGCCAAGAAGAAAACTGAGGATAAACCGTCAGAAGAACCTGCTGGAGAAACGTTGGACTTCTGACGCTTTATCTCTCCATCATCTTCTTCGGAGGAAAATCACTAAAACAACTACTAGGGCAATCCCTATCATTGAACCTGGTATGACCAATAGCATTGGATCGAATCCTGTTCCAGTTGAACTTGGTAGGGAATCTACCACTAGTAAAGTGACTGCATCAACTTGTTCGATTTCGTTCAAGAAGATGTCCCAAGCGGTGATATCAACCGTGTAATTTCCGAGTTCGAGGTCCTTAATGAAACCTGAAAAGATGTTTTCTGATGTTTCATTCAATACTAGGAGCTGTTCATATACCACTAAACGTTCACCTACTGCATCTAGGGCGTATAGCTTTGCCTCCACTCTATATACTCCTGAGAGGTCACTCAATTCTACAGTCAGATCGACATTGGTACCTATAACACTGGGTTGAGGGCTCACTTCAGAGCTCAGTATCTCGGGCGCGTCAGATTCATAGAATCCTAGAACAGTTGCTATAGCTTCACACATCTCCTCGCGATAGTATCTGCTTCTGACTCCAGTCACAAGGTTTCCGTCAATAACCGGAGGCACTAATTCATTGAACGTTGCCCCCGCAGCTATATACTCCGCCTCATAGTCAGCGTTCCCAGTGATATTTTTGCCATCAATAACATCTGCTGCAGCAAGAACCCGAACTGCTCTACACCATGCGCTCACCACAAGATCTTCACTCACTGCTGAGTTGATTAAATCAAGAGAGCTTTGGTTAGTTCGCAGAGAATCATGGGAATCGCCAGGCATGATGGAGATTGCATCATACTCCGTGATGTCCGTGATGTCTGTTAGCAGGATATCAACTTCAAATTCTGCAAACCCTAGATATGAACAAGAAATCAAAGTCTGATTCAAACCAGTGGTTGTTATGCTCCACCCATATCTCTCAAAGATTCCTATTATGTGTGGGACATTACCACCATAGTCATCATCCATCAATAACAAAATTTCAATGGGATCCTGCGACTCTATTACTGCATCTATACTCCCTTGAACACTGCTGAAAACCATAAGGAATCCAACAAAACCAACTATTGTTCCACGAAGTAAAATGCGTCTTGAGATTTGTTTCAGCATTAATACAACACCGAACACAAGCTGGTAGGAGAAATGGCCTAATAATATGTCATCGACGCAAGAATTCACGGCAGTTAGCACTTTTGTAGAGTCCTGAAATCAGATAGGGCTCGTAGAAAATCCAGTTTCATCTTTCTCTGCCCACTCTTTTTCTGCTATAGGCCAGACGTTATCGTACAGACCTAGGAGTCTATGAATCTGACACTCCTAGTAGGTCTTTACATTGCATCAGAGATGACAACACTCTTATTCTAATAACTATAGTTAATACTATGTTCGAACACAAACTCATTGACGTGGAGATAAGGCAGACCACCCTTGTTCGTGCAAAACCTGAGGATGTCTATGATGCAATAGCGACTGCTAAGGGACTCGATGCCTGGTTTACTACTGGTTCTGAGGTTGATGCAAGACCCGGCGGTACAATCACATTTCGATGGAAAGATTGGGGTCCTGACAAGTATACAACTGAATCGAAAGGTCCCGTCTTAGAGGCAAAAAGGGGCGAAAGATTCGTGTTTCAATGGAACTCCGACAAACCAACTTATGCAACAACTATCGAGATTGATTTTGAACCAGTTGGAGAAGGCACAGTGGTCCGACTTCGTGAGCATGGTTATCATGACACTCCTTCCGGTAGAGCAGCCATGCTTGAGTGCGCTGCGGGGTGGGGTGAGGCGTTAACTCTATTGAAATACTATGTAGAGCATGGAATTACATACTAGAAATTGATCGAACTATTACCTTGGTTTCGACAGAAGACTCAGTATATTCTCATTAGAAGTGGCCTCAATATCCTGTTCTTCTCAATGATATATTTAGACCTCCAATTTTGTCATAATATGGAAAATCTATGAGGTACATAGTCTGTCATAGGGACCTCTTTTCCTAGGAGTTTTAGACTCATCACAATTTGGCCTCTATGATATGTAAAATGGTTAACCATGTGGAAGAACATCTCATCAAACTTAAGGGTGAGGACTTTACCAGCACGTTCATCATCAAATTCATTGATAGTTCGTTCATCAATCATACTGACCCATTTTACTGTATATGATTTGATGAACTCATGGAGCTCAGTTCTTGCCATACTCTGAAAGTCTGGTTCTTCAGGACTCTCACCATGCCAGTCATGATACCATTCCCAAGTGTCTTGTGCAAGGTGAATATACTTACTTTGAATACTATGATCAGTTTCTGGTAGATTCCAACTAAACTCGTTGTCACTGAGTGTTTCTACAATCTCCCAAATCTTGTCATTTGCCCAAATCAGATAATCTGCGAGCTTCCTCAAGAAGGTCATAAAATCTCTTCATCTATCATCGTTTTAAGTTGAATAGTCAAAGCAGAAGATTTCTATTGGCTTTCAACTAACCAATCGAGATACACCTTGAAGGACAAAGTCGTAATTGTGACTGGTAGTAATTCTGGTATTGGTCGAGAAACAGCTCTGGCCTTGGCAGAAATGGGTGCTACTGTGGTTGCAGTCGTTCGGAATCGAGAGCTGGGTGAACAAGCTTGTGAGGCTATTATGGCAGAAACTGGAAACGAATTGGTCGACATGATGCTCTGTGATTTGTCGTCCATGAGCACAATCAAGGAATTTGCCAGGGAATTCAAGAATAAGTATAATCGTCTTGATGTCTTAATCAATAATGCAGGGGCAGTCTTTAGTAAGAGGGATGTCACTACAGAAGGTTTCGAACGCACTCTTGCAGTGAACTACCTTGCTCCATTCCTTCTCACTCATGAACTACTCCCACTTCTCAAAACGAGTGCACCGGCAAGAGTGATCAACCTATCGTCAGGCTTGGCCAGAAGAGCTGAGTTGAACCTAGATGATCTACAGACTGAATCCGGATACAAATCCAGAAAGGTATACGGCAAAGTCAAGCTCATGGTTGAGATGTTCACGTATGAGCTGGCACGGCAACTCGAGAACACTGGTGTTTCAGTCAATGTAGTACATCCTGGTTTCGTAGCAACCAATCTCGGTCGCAGTAGTGGAAGTCTAAGTTCTAGAATCATGTTTGGTATGATGAAACCCTTTCAACTTAGTCCAAAGGAGGGTGCCGAAACATCAGTCTATGTTGCGACATCATCAGAACTTGATGGCATAACTGGAAAGTGTTTCACTAAAAACCAAGAAACAAAAACTTCAGAAGTATCGTATGATGTCAATTTGCAGAAACAACTTTGGGATGCCACAGTAAGCCTTCTAGGACTCTAGATAATGACCAAACTTCTTCTTGAAATTATCAGCCAACTCATAGAATCCATATTTCTTCCATGCTGTTAGAGCTTGGCCATAGGTTTCTTGGGAGAGGGTCCGATACTTATCATCATCCAACCTCTTCCATGCATGAGCTAAGAGGTCCATCAAGGTACTAGACATCATTGCTACTTCATAGTCAAACTTGGATGGATCCTGCACGATAATCCGGTTCAAATCAATGACTCGTTCTACAACTCTCTTCAACTCAGTTTCATCAAGGTAGTCAACAATTAGGGAAGCGTGGAAACTCGCAGACATTGCATCATCTCGAATTACTTCACCAAAAGAAAGGAACCACTCCTGAACGTCAAGCGCAATATCCACACATCTCTTCAACACCTCTATTCTTTCCTCTCCCTCTAATACCCTGGCTGCAAGTGAAGTCAGAGCAGTGTTTGTATTGCTGAGGTATGTCGCATAGGTCGTAGGCCGGGTTATCTGAGCAGCATCTATTGTGTTTACATCTAGCAGGCTTTTTGCAACATAAAGAAGCCGTATCTCTATTTCGGGCAATTCTCCTTCTCTTGCGAGAACCGGACCAATCGAGTTAGCTACAACGAAGAGGGAAAACCTGACCCTTGACTTTGGCCACTCTGATTCCATTATTTCATATATATCGCCCAAGAACTCCACTGTACGCTGAAGATGATGCTCTCTTGGGATGCCTGTTGATAGGAAATAATATTCCGCATGAGCTACACCTAGACTCTGAAATACACTGTCAACAGTATATGCAAACAAAGGAATGTCAGTCTTCATCAGTCCTCTGAAATAATCACGATAAAGCATGAGGACTTCTTCCAAAAACCCTCGCCGTTCACTGATTGTGAGAACTGGAGACTCTGTCAATGCTGTTAACAGAGCAATGTAATTCTGAAGTTTGAACGATGCTGTGATTCCTATCTCTATTCCCTTGCCCTCTTTCTGTAGCTCCCACAAAAGATCATCATCCAGAACCCACGTGACACTTCCAAGAATACTAGATATCCGTGACTTGTAGACTCCAAGCTCGTCTTTGAATCCATCGTAGCTTGTAATGGAATACAGTTTGTCGAATATCCTTCTTCGTTCCTCAATTGCTTCAATGAATGAACATACAACCTCTGATTTACCCTTGTATAAACTGACCAATCTAGATGAAAACTCAGGGTATTCCAGAACAAGAGGGTCTAAAAATAAGAATCCAAGCATGAGGTGTTCATCATTGTGGACAAACTCGAATTTCTTCATCGATTCTCTGAATACCCTTGTATAATCTGCTGGAATGGTTTCTCCTGCCACCCTTCCCACAAGAACTCTTGCCAAATCTGTGTAAGGATAATCATCAGGAAGTCTTGATACAAGCCCTCTTAGCTCCTTCAGAGTTGGTGGGACTGTTTTTGTCATGGAATGTGTGAGAGCTCCCATTTTGATACTAAAAATTCCAGCAAGTGCTCCCTCTTCTTTTGCTGCAATAGCACATGCTCTATCAAATTCTCCCCTAAGTGCATACATAAGCGCATCTTTCATGGTTCCAGAGCACTCATTCTTGAACTGAACCCATCTTTCCTCGGGTTCAGCTCGTTCGAGGAGATTATCTACTTCCTGAATTATGTGTATAAATCGATTATCTCTTCTCAAGACTTCAAAGATTGGATTCCATGCACAGGATAATGCTGATGGAAACGAGATGTCTATGTGGTCTCTTACATATGCATTGAGAATACGAGCTATGATCTCCTTCTGTGTGTCATTTACAGACCCGTCAGCAACACGAATTTCTGATTCATCGATTTTCTCTGCAATGACACGCAGGAGACTGTCCATGTAATCTTCAGCCTTACTTACTAGAGCGACAATTGTGAATCCTTTGTTAGACTCAGTGACCAAGAGAGTGTCTTCCTTGAAACCAAGCCGCCGAACCTCACTACCCATCATACTGCTCAATGC
>JAEOUL010000130.1 GCA_016839345.1 Candidatus Thorarchaeota archaeon
CTCACCTACTTCGAGCCTATGCGGCAAGTGCCGACCCTTGCTGACATCAAGGAGATTGATCCTTTTGTCAAAACTAGAACCCAAGATTAAATCCAAACGCTGGAAACCTGATGCGGAAGCAGAATTACTCGAAACTTGGAAGAACGAGTCCACGTATGAGTTCAATATGAACTCCGGAAAGATAATCTACACAGTAGATACACCCCCTCCATACCTCTCAGGTCCGATGCATGTTGGTCAAGTAATCCACTATACTCAGATAGACACAATTGCACGGTATAGACGGATGCAAGGTTTAGAGGTGAACTTTCCTCTTGGTATTGATAGAAATGGTCTTCCAGTGGAGGTTCGTGTTGAGAAGGAACTCGGAATCAGTATGCATGAAAGCCAACGTGAGGAGTTTCTCCGTCTTTGCAAAGAACGTCTAGATGAAGACGAGAGGATTGTGCTTGATGGTTTCAAGAGACTGGGTATTGCATTCAATACCTACGAGGATGATGGTAGTTATCGTACTGATAGTCCACGATACAGGGCAGTGACACAAGCTACTTTCATCGATATTTGGAACAAGGGTCTCGTCTATAGTGATTATCGACCAAACAACTGGTGCTTTGACTGCGGGACAACAATTGCTGATGCTGAAGTAGAATATGCCGAACGTCCTACACAACTCCACTATCTCTACTTCAATGTAGAAGGATTGGAACCTCTCGAGATAGCCACAACAAGACCTGAGTTACTCTGTGCGTGCGGTGCCGTGTTTGTACACCCGGATGATGAGAGGTATAAATCATATCACGGCAAGACAGCAAAAGTGCCTATCTTCGATATAGAAGTACCCATTATTCCAAGTCCTACTGCACAGATGGAATTTGGAACGGGCGCTCTAATGGTCTGTAGCTATGGTGACCAAGGTGACGTCATGGCTTTTCGTGACCATGCACTCACACCAATCGCTGCAGTTTCTACTGATGGCACCATGACAAAAGCTGCTGGTGAATATGCAGGTATGAAAATTGCAGACGCTCGCAAGAAGATTGTAGCTGATCTTAAGGAGAAAGGACGAATCTTCAGACAGGAAGACTCGACCCAGAGAGTACCACAGTGTTGGCGAAGCCAAACACCAATTGAGTTCATCGCAATGGATGAATACTATGTGAAGCAGATCGACTTCCTAGAAGAGCTTCATAAAATTGCGGCTGATACACCTTTCTATCCGGACTTCCATAGACAGGTCCTCATAGATTGGTTGAATCGAATTACGGTGGACTGGCCAGTAAGTCGGCGTCGATACTATGGTACCGAAATCCCAATCTGGTATTGCAACTCTTGTGAGAAACCTGTAGTTCCAGAACTAACCGATGTGCCACGATATTACCAACCGTGGCGAGAGGATCCTCCATTCACAAAATGCCCAAAGTGTGGTGCTGAGAAAGGATTCAGGGGTGAAGAAAGGACCTTTGATACATGGATGGATTCTTCAATCAGTGGTATGCTGGCTGTGGGGTACATGTATGATGACAAGCTCTTCAAGAAGGGCTTCAGCAACGTCATGCGACCTCAGGGAAAGGACATTGTTCGGACTTGGCTTTACTACTCACTACTCCGAACACTACAACTGACAGGTAAACCTGCGTTCAGTGAGATATGGGTTTCTGGCCATGTTGTAGATGACAAGGGAGAAACCATGAGTAAGTCAAAGGGCAATTCACCTCCACCAATGCCATTTGTAGAGAAATATGGTGCAGATGCAATGCGTATCTATGGTGCCTTAGAAGCTGGACTTGGTAGTGATGTGAGGTTCTCTGAGGACCGTCTTGCAGGCCTATCGAAGTTTATGACCAAACTCTACAACATCGCTCGATTCATCTCAATGTTTCCAGTTTTGGAACCAATTCCATTCGAGAAGTTGACACCAGTTGATCAATGGATTCTTGCCGAAGCAAATGAACTTGTAGAGCGCATAGTGCCGGAATGTAACTTGCTTGACTTTCACAAACCTGCCATCGAGATTCGAGGATTCACATGGAACTTCTTTGCAGACCATGTGCTGGAGATGATAAAGGGACGCTCATTCAACACAGATGGTTCATTCACAGAGGAGGAACAAAAATCGGCTTGGTTTACGCTTCATGAGGTATTGAAGATTATATCCCGAGCTTTAGCTCCAATGACTCCGTACATTACTGACAGAATCTACAGAGACCTCTATGATGAACGTGGGATTCACAGACATCGATACCCGGCACCTGAGAAGACGTGGAAATCCAAACTCACAAAACACACTGAACTGTTGATGCAAACTAACTCGGGCTTTTGGAAATATAAACGGGAGAATGGCCTATCCCTAAGACAGGGTCTTCCTAGTGCCTATATCTCTGAGAAACTAAAACCGTGGGCGAAGGATATTCAAGCAATGCATGGCGTTGAGAAGATTGAATTCGGTTTACCAGAGGATGACACATTCGTGGAAGTGACCCTTCCTGAGTCTGAGGATGTAATCTACATTCTTTCACCTATAGAAGAGTAAGACTGATTGGACGGCTCTTGTCGTTTCAATCTCTCACTTTACAACAAAAACCTCGTTCTCATGTTCAGTGGGACATTTCATTGAGTTTGAGACAAGACAGTATTTTCCAGCTAACTCAAGTGCCCTCTCAGTTTTTGGAATCAGATCTTCAGACTCAACTCCCACTTTTGCCTTAAGAAGTAGTTTTGTGAATTGAAATCCCTTGTCAACCCGTTCAAGTGTTCCATGACCCTCACATGAGAATGACTTGAATTCAATACGCATCTTCTTGTTGAAGGTTACAAAAGTGGTCATGAAACATGATGTCGCAGCCGCAACAAAAAGGTCCTCTGGAGAGATTATCCCCACTGGCCCATCAAATTCTGGTGGTGATGAAACCTCAACATTTGGTTTTCCAGCAACACTAAGTGTTCCAACTCGACCATGCTTCCAATCAACCGTAACCATGTACTCATGTGATTCATTAGACATTTCTATCACTTAAATCCGAAAATCCATATCCACCGAAAAAGGATTTGGTAATGTCACTCAACAACAATAGTCGTTTCATGTGAAACCTCGCTCTTCATAGAATTTGCAATGAAACAGTACCTTGCAGCCAAATCAAGCGCTCGTTCAATCTTCTTCCGATTATCCTCTGAGATTATTCCTACCCTTGCTCTCATCTCAATTTTTGTGACTTCGAAACTTCGCCCTACTTTTTCCAGAGTGCCTACAGAATCACACTCGAATGATTTGAACTCGATATGCATCTTCCTTGTGAATTCTACAAAACCATTCATGTAGCACATTGTCGCTGAAGCCACGAAGAGGTCTTCTGGGGAGTGTAACATCACTTCATCAGGACCACCTGAAGGCACACCTGTCCTGATTGTTGCTTTGCCCTCCACTGTAAGATTTCCACTCTTTCCACCAGTCCAAACAAGTCTTACTGGGTAATACTTTGGTGGCACCTCTTCTTTCACGTTCACTTATAACACCAAATTCGTGTCCTACACATGTCTCTATATCTTCTGTGCTTTGAATACCGCGAAGAAAGGAATACGACGCTCCCGCTCAAAAAAATCATCATCATCCACAGGTTGTGGTTCTGCAAACTCAAATAAACGGAATCCTGCGTCTGTAAGTGAATTGAGGTATGTTGCAAGAGTCCTATGGAAAAAACTGATTGGTTCCGGGAATCTCTCACCCTCTCTAGTCTTCCAATAATGTTCATACTCTTTTTCCTCGAAGTACCTGTCTACTTTGAAGTAGATTCCTTCGCGCCTATTTGTATCCGGATTCTTTTCTCCCATCTGCCATGAACCAGGTCCGTAGAAATTGAATGCTGGATGTACAATGGAAAATACTAGAAAACCGCCTACTTTCAGCACCCTATAGAACTCCTTGATTGCATCATCTAAGCATGGAATGTTCAACAGGACAAGGTTGGAAAGAACAAGATCAAACTCGGCATTAAGGACTGATTCAATATTACAAATGTTGTCCACCCGATAATCAACTGTAATACCCTCCTCCTCTGTCTGCTTTTCTGAGGTTTCGATAAGCCGCTGTGACAAATCAATGGCCGTCACGAAGGCTCCTTTCTTGGCATAATATCTCGCCAAGTAGCCCTCTCCGCAACCTGCATCAAGCAGTTTCTTATCTTTTACATCTCCAAGAAGTTTTTCGACACACGGATTGAGTATCTTTCTGTGGTGTGGAGTTCCTTTTCCATCTATGAGACTTGAGAAAGCTTCAGCATTGCTCTCCCACTGCTCACGAATCTTCTCGGCCATGATTGTGAAAGAGAAACCAGCTCTTCTGAATTTTTCGAATTTGCTAAATCTTATCCCACACTTTCCGAATTCTTTTTCCAGTTTCTTCTATCAAGGACTCCATAGCTTCTTGAGATGCAAGACCGGTTTCAACACCAACTTTCATAATAGATGTATGGGCGACCTTGACTTTGCCATCCTCCTCATAGACTGCGAAGCTGCATGGAAAGATTGTACCCATGTCCTTTGATATATCAAGAGCCATCTTTGCCAGATTTGGATTACACACAAGAATTGCTGTATATTTCGGATAATTGTCAATCCCAAGCTTCTCCTTGAAGATGTCATGAACTCCTTTTGTGAGCTGCAGACCAAACCCTTCGCTCACACAAGCATCCTCAACCTTCTTCACTGCTTCATCGAACCCATATGGGACTTCTTTGCGTAAAACGTCGACCATATCGATGCCTAACTGTTTCCTGTAAAATGGGTTTGGATAGGGTATACTTCCAATTAAGATAAGAGAGGGCAAGTAACAAGAATCTTGGTGTGGGACAATGACAACTGAGGAGAACCAGTCAGAGAAAGAAATGAAACACAATCCTGCACATGTCTTCGGTGCAGCTTCATTCCTTAATGATACTGGTTCAGATATGATTGCTCCCATCTGGCCAACATTTCTGACATCTCAACTCGGACTTACTCAAGGTCAAGTACAGATGGTCGATGGACTTGCTCTGATGGTCACATCTCTATCTAAACTTGGAGCTGGTTACGCATCAGACCGATCAGGTAGGCGGAAATCTTTCATCACAGTAGGATACTCACTCTCAATGATAGCACGGATTGGTTTCGTGCTAGCAACCTACGCCTACCAATTTATTCAGATTGTCATCTGGAAATCAATGGACCGTTTAGGTAAGATGCGTGGACCCCCACGTGATGCCATTGTGGCTGGACACGTTACAGAGAAAGAGAGAGGTCGTGCATTCGGAATTCTTAGAGCACTTGATACTGCAGGAGCGGTCTTAGGGACAATCATCACATTCTTCCTATTCCAATATCTTGGATACACTGGAATAATCCTTCTGGCAGCTGTTCCAACTGCGGGTTCGGTGATTGTTGTTATAATATTTGTAAAAGAAAAACGCGGCAAGGACATCTTCAAGGGTGTCAATTTCCGAGGACTTGACCGAAATCTGAAAATCTTTCTCACTGCATCAGTAATTTTTGCTCTTGCGACCTTTAGTTACTCACTATTGATCCTATTCTCTGCGAATTATGGATACACAGTACCACAACAGACACTTCTCTACTTGCTCTTTACTGCAGTTTATGCTAGTTCTGCATACCCCTTTGGAAGAGTTTCTGACAGATATGGACGAAAACCTATTCTTGCCACATCCTTTGCTTTTTTGATTATTACTGCAGCATGGGTCTTTCTAGTTATTGGCCCACTAATGATAATCCCCATGTTTGTATTCTTTGGCCTGATGAATGGTGCTCTTGATCCGGTCCAGACTAGTTTGGTCGCAGATTTGGTTGAAGAAGAACGTAGGGCTAGTATCATTGGTGCTTTCCAGATGGCAGTGGGTATCAGCGCATTTCCCGCAGGCCTTGTGATTGGATATCTTTGGGACTTGTACACACCCGTTGCGGCATTTTCATACTCAATCATTCTCACATTTGTCGCGTTATTGCTACTATCACTTGTTAAAGCAAAAGAAGAAGATGGTGGACCGGGCGAGATTTGAACTCGCGACCTTCTGAATGCGAATCAGACGATCTACCAGTCTGATCTACCGGCCCGCTTCAAAAAATCCTCCGCAGCACGAGTCTTAAAACCTTGTCTAATCGGATGAATTGAAGTTACCTATATTTCGATACCAAAGGCTTCTGAGAACCGTTCTATTCTCACATACTCTCTGAGAAATTCTCGCCCTTTCTCAGTCAGTAAATATACTCTATTGTCACTCTCTGGCTCTGCTTCTCTAATGAGCTCCTTGTCAATGAGTTCCTCAAGATACTGAGTCAGTCTGTCATGGGATAGATTTGCAGTGTAGAGAATCTTTGTCGGACCTGCTCCCTCCTCACCCTCACTCTGGATGGCGCGCATCATATCTGCTAGGATGCGCATCTTTGAGCGATAGGTCCGTTTTCTACTCATTCTGCTCTGCCTGCCCTGATTAGCATGACCAGAAGCGACGAGAATCCTAGGAATTGAGCTAATTGACTTGAGAGATACATGCCTGGATTCGAAAGGGTTTGAGCCACCAATATGTGACTCAAAAGGATCAAAAAGAATCCAAGCAACACAAAGAAAGCTAATCCACTACGGGTTGACAGATAATTGATGATGGCTTGAATTACAACCACGACGAGAACCAGTATTGCTAAAACTTCAAGATTGGGATCTACAAGTATAGTGGCCGCAAGGAGTAGACTGATTCCGTTCATGTTCTCGGTTTCCAGTTCTCGATGACGAACCGGTCTTGTCGCTATCACGAAGAGAATGTAAGCCATTATTCTAGAAACACCATATGCAATAGTTACAATTGCCAGGATACTATTACTTGAGGGATCTTCAAGTCCAAGCTGAATAACGAAATACCAAGTTCCTATAACTCTTCCAAACATACCTGCTGATAGGACAAGAAACCCCGTTGATAGGTCTTGAAGCTTCTTTTGTCCGGTCAGATTGTATGCTTTGGTAGCATAGACTGTCACAATCAGTGCAATTATCCCGCTTATGACTTCAAAGATTAGATCCAATCTAATCAAAGGCAATAATCCATTTTGCATTTGGTGACGCCTACCTGTCTTATTCTTGTCAGTTCAGGTCATATTAACAATGGATGATTCATCTATGACTTTTGGGTGAATTGGTGACGTATTCGGCGGATAGTTTTTCTAGACGAATCATCCTGATAATTCGTTCATCATTTCTTTATATCCAAATTTTACTACATACTCTTAGATGGAAGTTACCGATAACTGCAGGAAGCGGAACAAACCGCTGTGAGAGGCGGGGCTTTTCCCCGCCCTTCCATCACCTTTTCTTCTCTGCGCTGAGGCGAACAATGATATCAAAAATCGCTCTGATTTTGTTTGAATTTGAGGTTGCAAGTATGCTGGTTGACATTCACAATCATTTCACTTACTACAATGAAGACTTGGACTGTGCGTTGACTGACATTCGTGAGAATGGAGTCCTGATGGTTTCTGTATCAACAGACATACCTTCGTATCAGGACACCCTCAGAGTAGCCAAATGTTCAGAACTGATTCTTCCAGTTTTTGGAGTACATCCTATGGTCGCACATGAACATATTGACCAACTACCAGAAATCAGAAAATTAGCTGACGAGGCTCTCATGCTTGGTGAGATTGGACTTGATCGGATGTGGACTGATGACATCTCACATTTTCCTGCTCAAAAGCGACTCCTTGAAACCTTTCTCGAGTCTGCTCAGAGAACTGACAAAATATTGATTCTCCATGTTGCTGGTGCTGAATCTGAAGTTCTCTCTATGTTAGACAGTTTTTCAATTAGGAAAGCTATCATTCATGACTATTATGGTCCTGCGAAACTTGTAGAGAAAATAATTGACAGAAACCTCTATTTTGCAGTTGATAGAAGCTATTTGGAGGAGTATAGACTGGAGATTAAAGGGTGGCAGGAACGTCTGGAATACATCGCTATGATTCCAGATGATCTGCTTCTCATTGAAACGGATGGTCCAACCAAACCTCCAAGGAAGATGCCTTTCGAAGCCCTACATATTGTGGCAGAACGGATTGCCGAGCTACGAAATACAACCTCTGACGAGATTGCAGCTCTGTCCAGTAAGAATTTCACCAGATTAATCTCGGGCGATGCAAGATTGTCAAAATTCGTTGATATTATGAGAAAAAGCTAGAAATTGCTAGAATTTACCTATACAAGCCCCTGAAATGTCGCCCCTTGGAAAGCTTTTTATTAGAACTCCTCACGGGGGTGTTTGCTTTCGCGTCATACGGTGTCAGGCCGGATGCTGTCGGCGAGTGCCAAGCGATGATGGCTGGTGATTTCCAGACGCGACGACAAGATGCGGACGTGAGATAGACTGGCACGAGGAGTGTCAGAATGCCCTCAGGTCTAAGAAACGCTCAACAGTGTGCAGGTGTAATATGGGTAAGCCATCTCTGCTAACCCCGTTAGGCCTGTACTTCATCAAGCTAAGTTCAAAGTGTGTAAAGAAATTGTATACGAGACTGAATACTACTCCAGTCGCACCTTGCTAACGTGTATAATTAGGACAACTCTAGTTGATCCTGCTAGAGGGCACTGCTATCGGCTTGGGATTAAGACATGCAAGTGGAACGGGCTCGCATCCGAGTCCGTCGCGAACGGCTCAGTAGTGTCGTTAA
>JAEOUL010000332.1 GCA_016839345.1 Candidatus Thorarchaeota archaeon
ATAGTAAAAGGTGGAGGGATTACGATATGGAATGTAAGTAATTGCATCATCGCCAACAACACATTTTCTCAGCTTGCCACTGGAGTATACATGATGGGTGAAAGGAATATCAAGGTGATATCTAACATATTCGAAGGGACCTGTTATTGGGACTATGAACACGGTGGTCTTGCGATAAGTGTTCAATGGAACCAGCTAAATAGCAGCCATGTTCTTGTTGAGAATAACACGATTCGCAACTACGCAATAGGAATCCACATAGCCAGGGCCAGAAACAGTGTCTTCCGACATAATATCATGTTCAATTGTAGCGATGGTATATTGATATCGGAAACTATCCAAAATATTACAATTCTGAAGAATACATGTAACAATAGTACTCGAAGTGGAATCGTGATAGGCAAATCAAAAGACGTAATGATTCTAAACAACACATGTAATATGAATCGGATCTTCGGGATCTGGGTTGACGAGTATTCAACAAATATCACAATCTCATTCAACGAAGCATTATGGAACGGAAATACATCGATATGGATACAACCACCATTAGAGCCAAATTCTGCAGTATTGTCTGAACTTCGTGACGCATGCGGCATATGGGTCCATGATCAGAGCTCAGGAAATACAATCACGTGGAATGATATAGCCTATAACAAGAACAACGTGCTCAATGACGGAGCAAGCAACTTCTATGACTACAACTATTGGTCAGACTACGAAGGAGTTGATGAGAATGATGATAAGATTGGAGACGTTCCATATGAAACTGGAGGATATGTCATAGAGGAGGATGTTCACCCCAGACTGACAACTTTGAGTGAGTGGAATGCAATCACAACAGAACTACCAACATCCCCCACAACCACAATAAGTCCTACAAGTACTCAAGACACAGACCAACAACCAATGTTAATGGTGATTGGTTTTGGATCGATTATGGGACTTGTAGTTTTTGTTGTTCTCTATCGAAAATACAAGGATTTGTGATATCATACGTCGGGCAATTGTCGAAAGTAAGAACTTGAGAAATCCATTATGAATAGTATTCGGAAAAGGATAGGTATCAAATTCAAAGAGAAGAACTGACATAGACTGCTTGCATCAGAATACTATAATCCATATATTCGGTATATTATTGCGTGGTTGGTAGTATTGAGGAATCGGACGAGAATTTGTAGTGTTGTTCTGGTCATTACATGTCTTGTTGCTTTTCCCATCACTATGACTGCAGCACAGAGTGAGGTGAGTGGAGATATCCAAAATGGACCATTCATTGACAAGGTCGTATACAAATTCGTTGAAGAGGCGGATCTATCCTACGCTCTATTGAATTATGAGGCTGATCTACTTCTTGGCTCAATCGATATTGACGAGTTGATGGTTCTTGATCTGGATCCAAATATTGAGTTGTATCAGGGTTTCGTAAATGGATACTGGTGCATTGATATAGATTGCCGAGATTGGTATGATGCTCCGTTAAACTCCAGTGATTTTCGGAGAGCATTTGCATACGCCTTTGACAAGACTAGAGTGATATCGGAAATAATGGGAGGTTTCTCACGCCCGCACGATTCTATTGTGCCTTATGGAAGTCCGTTCTGTATCGAGGAGGAGTTCGATTGGCACTACTATACAAATCAAGCCGAGATTGGTAATCAGATTCTTGATGACCTTGGTTATGAGATAGATCCAGCAACGGGATGGAGAAAATCCCCTTCCTCTGATGATTTTGTATATGTGAATGTATGTTATTATTCAAGCCAAGAGAAAACCACTGGAGCGATTGCACAGGCTGCTGCGGATGCTCTGAATGAGCTTCATGTCAGGGCAGATGTTAGTCCCTTAAATGATAGGTTTTACTTTTGGCCACCACCTTGTACTCCAATTCATATGCTTGTTCATGATGCAAATTACTATACTCACAATCTTGATTGGATAGGGAATACATACTGGACTGAATTCTCTGATGTTGACAGATTCTTTTGGCTTCCTCATCATTTCACTAATTCAACTTTTGACTTGTATCTAGAGGATTTATTGTCTGAAACAAGTTATAGTGCGGTCTACGATGCTGCAGCAGAGATTCAAAAGCTAATCCATTATAATGTGCCAAGACTGGTAATCTGTCCAAAAATTCTTTTGCAACCGTATAGAACAGACAAATTTACAGGACTGATTGAGGATGTCAATCGAGGAGTATCAGGACTTTGGTCCCTATGTAATATGCATAGTAAGACAGGAAGTTCTGGAGGTTCTGTTCGTATTGGATCATCTTACATGACCGAGAGTTTCAACATATACACCGCTGATTCGTATTTTTCCAGACCATTCCTTGAAAATCTATGGCCAACATTATACTCGATTGGTCCAAATATGGAGCTCATTCTTAATCTAGCCACCAGCATAACTACTGAAACACATGCTGACAATCCACGAGTATCTGAAGGACATACTCGCATTACTATGGACATAATCCATAATGCTACATGGTCAGATGGATGGCCTTTGACTGCTGAGGATGTAGTATTCACAATTATTTACGAGCTCGAAAGTGAATCCTTTGGTAACCCCGCAGCACAGGAACTTAGAGGACTCGTATATGCAGCAGTACAGACACCAACAAGAGTAGTGTTTGAGTATGATACAGAGTCATACTGGCACTCCTTCAATCATGCAGGCAGGTACATCATTCCAAAACACATCTTCTATGGTACAGATGGGATAGGTATTGACGGATGGGAAACTTGGAATCCGGTGTTCAATGAATCACAACCCCATGTAACGTGTGGTCCATTCATCATGGATAGTGCTACATCTCTTGTTTGTGAGATGACAAAAAACCCAATCTACTACTATGAAGCGGGTACCCTCCCAGAAAATGAAACGACGCCATCAACTTCACCGAGTCTAACAGGTGAAGAGTTCAGTCCCCTTCAGCTAATTACGATAGGTGCGACCATCAGTTCATCTGCTGTAATAGTGAGTGGTTCAATTATGATTATTCGAAAGCAGAGAAATAAGAACTAGTATAGATGAATCAAATAGGATTGTTATTCATCTGACGGTAAGTCGAACGATATTGACTCACGAACTCTTTAGAACTCTAATAAAGTGTTACTGCAGATTTAGAGAAGAATGGGCTCTGATTTAGAGTTTAGTTTACAAGAATGTTTCATGGTCATTATATAATCACTTTCAGTTGGGTTCTATAGGTGTGATAATTGGAAGCACGCAAAGTTGAAGCTTATAATGGTGAACAGATTGTTCTCAGCACTGTCCCTCCTCTAATTGAGGACGCAATATTACTCTCCTTTGGGCACTCAATACTAGAGTTCGAAGCCACCCTCTATGAGAAGTTTCTTCATCTAACAAAAGGACTTGTTCTCACTTGCGAAGAGTTCAAGAATCATCTCAGGAACATGGAAGAGAGAGATTTGATCGTTTCAGCAGAGTTTCTTGGAAAGAGATGCTGGGCAAGAAATAGGAATTTATTGTAGTGGTATGATTTAGCAGTTACAGGATTGCTTGTCGACACTCAATTGAATTGCTTAGGAGAAATGAGAAAACAGTAGTTGACCTCAGATAGCAAAATAGGAGTTTTCATTTGAAATCAATTGAGAAGAAATAAGTTTCTGAGTTCAGTTCAGTTTGTATCTCAGAAGCAATCTGTAATGACACTTTGAAACTCTTGTAAATAATGCTTAAAAGCAGGTAAAAATGCACTCCGGCAAATTGCAGAGGAGCCAAGAAGGGAACTTCACAATATTTCCTCAATCCAGGTGAATACAATGAGGTCTTCGCGTGTAACCAGAAGCGTCCTTATTATTACATTATTGATACTGATGAGTGCTGGTGCATTTCTAGCAATTGCAGAGGAGGATGAAACAATCCAGTGTGACATGTGTCACACAAACACAGATGTGTTGGTTCTCACTTCGAATGCTACAGGAACTGTTGATGCGGTCTTGGATGTTCCATTCACTCTTGTTGTCAATGCAACGGGATACGATAAAGGCGATGGTGGATTCACAGTTAGTATCTATAGTACTTGGTCAGATAACGACCAGTTCACGTTTACTGAAGGTTATACAACCGATAATC
>JAEOUL010000056.1 GCA_016839345.1 Candidatus Thorarchaeota archaeon
ACCAATCTTCTTTATGGCATACTTTACTGGTACTATGGTCAGTGATGTGAGTTACAATCTTCGACGAAGAGAGATAGGTCTCCTTCTTACAAAAGGTCACAAACAAAGAACAATTCGAAATATGCTCCTTATGGAAGGACTGATTGTTGGTGGTATTGCAGGCGGAGCTAGTGTATTCCTTGGATCTTTCATTTCATGGGCTGTTCTTCAAGTACCAGGTCTATCCTTCATTACTGTACTGACCAACAATAGCAGTGCAATAACACTCTCCGTGATACTTGGTATGTTCTTAGCTTTGATTTCGGTTTGGAGACCTGCTAATCGAGCTTCTAAACTCGAAATACTTGATGCACTAAAGCAGTATGTGTATGTCGAAGAAACTGCAGAATATAAGCGACTTCTTCCCACGATTTCCTTTATTCTTGGTAGTTACAAGCTAGTGCTATGGATACTGGGAATATCAGCAAACCAACTTGTCGACTTATTAAACATCGGAGGCAATATTACAATTGCAATTGGAGTTGGAGCTCTCATTGCTTTAGATGCCATTTTGAATTACATCGGTCCTCTTCTATTTCTCTATGGAACAACGAAATTATTCTTGAGAGGGTCTCAAAGATTCCAAGAAATAGTTGTAAATGCTGGAAGTCGATTCTTTGGAGCTTTTGGAAAGTTGGCTACAAGAAATGTGAAACGTAATCCTGCACGAAACGCTGCGATGGTTTTTCTTATTTCGCTTATTGTATCTTATGGCGTGTTTGCAGTCGGTAGTCTTTATTCAGAAAACAATGTGGTTGAACGAAATGCACTCTACGATGTTGGTTCAGATGTGCGATTGGAACCCACTTGTATTTCAAATCTCAAACAAGTATTGGATATCGTGACCTCTAATGCGGTTGTGGTATCAGAAACAACAGAATATCGACTCTCTCTCCGTACTGGTTCTACAACCATATCAACCAGAGGAATAAATCCTGATACTTGGTTGGATACAGCATTCTGGGAACCTAGTTGGTTTATCGGCGATGTCAATCAGATGATGGATGGATTGAAGGATGATGGTATCATCCTTTCTCTGTCAATTGCTAACGAATTGGGTGTTAGTGTTGGGGATAATCTCTCAGTAAGAAGTCCACTCCTCAGTGATCCACATGATGTAGAGATTGTAGGTCTGATTGGATATCAATCTCTGCTTGAAAGTTTCATGATTGGAATGAGTGGACCTGGAGGTCCTCAAGATTTACAATTATCAATAGGTGGTAACTACCCATCCTTTGTTTCAGAAGCTTTCCTAAACTCATCCAACTTCATTAGTATTGCATCAAGATATGTACTAATTGATACAATTCAGGGTACCAACGGTACTGCATTGCAAGAAGAATTCCATGAGGCGATATCATCAGTTCAGAGTAGTGCATCATTCACATCAGAAATGGCTGATTATTGGGCAAGACCAATCGAGAGTGGTATAACCAAAATCCGCAGGGTAGCAATTGCGTTTTCAGTGATCCTAGCATTTGTGGGAACAACTCTCGTTATTGTCTTAACTATTAGAGAGAAAGAAGCAGAGATTGCACTTCTCACAGTGAGAGGATTTACTAAATGGCAATTGTTCAAGACTCTAATGGCAGAAATGATGGTGATGGTTGTCTTTTCCTTGCTACTTGGTACTTTTGTGGGTTTGGTTGAGATATTTGGTAATGTAAGCCAATTGAATGAATCCGTGTCAGGATTGATCAGATACAACATAATCATAGCTGGTTCTTCTGGATTTACGATGCTTGCAATCATAGGTGTAGTGATATTTGCGGCAGCCTTCCCCGTCTGGTTGGCATCTAGGCGACCCGAGTCAAAGGTCGATGTATTAAGAGCATAGGTGATAATTATGGCGTATACAGAATTAACAGGCGCATATATTGAAACGAAAGATTTGGTGAAAGTCTACAAACTGGGAAGTGTAGAAGTTCAGGCACTCAGAGGTTTGACAATGAGTGTATCTAAAGGAGAGATGGTGGCTATTGTAGGTGCATCAGGTAGTGGAAAGACGACTCTGCTCAATGTACTTGGTGGAATTACAAGAGCAACTGCTGGACTTTCATCTGTTGCAGGACATGACATAACAAATGCAACACCTGCCGATCTAGGTAGATTACGTCGTGATGTCGTAGGACATATCTTCCAAGAATTGAATCTCATACCTACTTTGACAGCATACGAAAACGTTGAACTTCCTATGCTTGCTGCAAATACTCCCTCTAAACAACGAAAAGAACGTATTGAAAATCTTCTTGAGATTGTTGGGCTTACCGATAGAATGAAACATAAGCCTGACGAACTCAGCGGCGGGGAGCGCCAACGAGTAGCAATTTCTGCAGCTCTTGCGAACAATCCCGATATTTTACTTTGTGATGAACCAACAGGAGACCTGGACACGGAAACTGGAGGACAAATTGTTGAATATCTCCACAAGGTAAACAAGGAGTATGGAAAGACTATCTTGATGGTAACACATGATCCTTCTATTGCTCGTCAGTGTGATAGAATCTATAGGATTCAAGATGGTCAGATTCGCTCAGTGCAGGCACCTTCAGCTGACACGCAATCATCTGCAGTCTCTAGAGTAGATGTGATTAAAGAAAGAGTGACCGAAATCAAGAAAGAGATACAATCCCTGGATGCTCGCGCAAAATCTGGCGATATTGAACTGGGAATCTTTGCTGGTCGACGGATGGAACTTACAGACCGACTGAAAATGTTCGAAGAAGAACTGCATCGACTAGGCATCTAAGATGTCAAATATCTCTCTCGATATGTTTTTGACATCTAACCCTCACATTTACATGTGATTAGAAATGACTCTGACTGCCATTATCGTTCATGGAGGAGCTACTTTATTCAAAGAACAATTTCACAAAGCTATCAAAGATGCGGTAACAACAGCTGCAAAGGTTGGAATGTGCGCTTTTGATAATGGTGGCTCTGCTTTGGACGCTGTAGAGTCTGCAATCTATGTTCTTGAAGAAACAGACCTATTCACAGCTGGGCGTGGTGCATGTAAGAATCGAGACGGTGAGATTGAGCTCGATGCTATGATTATGGATGGCAACCGACTCGAGAGTGGTGCGATTATGGCTGTTCAAGATATCATTCATCCAATCTCACTCGCACGTTATGTTCTAGATAGAACTCCGAATTTTCAGATCGTTGGAAGTGGGGCAAACAAACTCTACAATCAGATGATCAAAGAAGGTTTCAGAAAAGAAGTTGATATGAATAGAACATTGAAACCTACAATCTCTGCGGAGTGTGATACCGTAGGTGCAATTGCTGTAGATGAAAAGGGGAGAATTGCAGCGGGATCCTCTACAAGTGGATGGCCTGGGAAACTTCCTGGAAGAGTAGGTGATTCACCGATTATTGGTTCAGGTGTATATGCCAATGATATTGCTGCAGCTAGTTGTACTGGAAAGGGAGAACAGATTCTACGAATTGTAATGGGTAGAATTTCAGTATATCATGTAGAACAGGGAAAGACTGTCAAAGAGGCTACTGAGCTGATGATATCGGAATTACGCCAGAAGACCACTGGTGAGGCTGGTTTAATCATGGCAGATAAGATGGGAAACATGGCTCTTGCTTTTGATACTCCACACATGCCTACAGCTGTTTTCAATAAGAACATGGATACGCCTTACTATTCGATAAAACCAAAATGGCCACTAACATAGTCAGGAATTCTTAAATCTCCCCTCATGTTTTGAGGCAGTTACTCTCAAGAGTAGAAGTGTCGAGTGTCATGAAGAGAAAAATAAAATTCGGAGCACGATTGAGTCGAGTTA